>JAIFNM010000115.1 GCA_020047725.1 Betaproteobacteria bacterium | reverse complement strand
TTTTCCCTGCGGCATGAGGACAAAAACTACTCGGGCCGTTTGAGTTGGCGGCACGACGGCGAAAACAACACGTTGCTGCTGGCTTCACCGTTTGGCCAGGGCCTTGCTGAAATCACCACGGGTGCCAACAATGCGCGGTTGACGACGAGTGACGGCAAGTCGTATGAAGCAGCCGATGCCGAAACGCTGATCACGCGGGTGCTCGGCTACCCGCTGCCTCTGGCGCAGCTTACCGACTGGGTGCGCGGCCGCAACACGACTGCCGGAGTTGCCGAACTTGACGGTTTTGGGCGTCCGCTGCGTCTGCGCCATGAGGGCTGGAACATTGACTACGGCTACGACGGCGATGACCCGCTGGCTCCGCCCAGCCGCGTTTTTGCTGAACGAGCAGGCGGACTCGAGGTGCGCCTGCGCATCGATGAATGGACCAGCCTGCCCCCTGAGGAGACCAAACCGTGATTGCCGAAACCAGCTGGGACTGGGCCAGTGTCTATCCGGCCCCCGCCAAACTAAACCTGTTTCTACACGTCGTCGGGCGTCGCGCCGACGGCTACCACCTGTTGCAAACCCTGTTCCGCTTAATCGACTACGGCGACAGGCTGTTTTTTTCGCCGCGTGATGACGGTGCCGTTGTGCTGTCCAATCTGCTGCCTGGAGTGCCGCCCGAAAGTGATCTGACGGTTCGTGCAGCGCGGCTGCTTCAGGCCGAAACCGGTTGCCGCAAGGGCGTTGAGATCAGCATCGAGAAACGCTTGCCGATGGGCGGTGGTCTTGGTGGCGGTAGCTCTGATGCCGCCACCGTACTGCTCGCGCTCAATCACCTCTGGCAACTGTGCTTGTCGCGTCAGCGCTTGCAGGAGATCGGTTTGGCCTTGGGCGCAGACGTGCCGGTCTTCATCTTCGGCCGTAACGCTTTTGCGGAAGGTGTTGGCGAAGTCCTGCAGCCGGTGGATCTGCCTCCAGCCTGGTACGTCGTTCTGGAGCCGCCTGTACAGGTGCCGACCGCTGTCATCTTTGGCGCTCCCGATCTCAAGCGTGATACGGTGACCATGCGCGCGGCCGACTGGGCCCCTGGATGTGGCGGCAACGATCTCGAACCAGTCGCGACCTCGCGCTTCCCCGTTGTCGCTGAGTATCTGCGCTGGCTGGCCGCGTTTGGCGAAGCGCGCATGACGGGTTCCGGTGCCTGCTTGTTTGCCGAATTCGAGCACAAGGAAACGGCCGAAGCAGTCGTCCGCGCGTTGCCGGCCAAATTGCGTGGTCGGGTTACGGCCGGTTTGGATCATCATCCCCTGTCAGGCCTTGCGAGGTAAGTGTCACGACTTCGCTTCGCCGCGTTAGCACTGTCTGCGCTTCGTCCTACGGGGAATCCCTTCGATCATCCTTGCGACGCAAACGATTTGACGATCGAGGCTATCCGGAGTACTCGATTGACAAGCGTCAAAAAGCTGCGATGCAGCGATTCTTGATGCGACGAACCGGCCTGGATTATCCGGCCGCTGACTGCCTTCGATCCCTCAGCGGCCAGTCGAGTCATAAGTGGTTCAATGGCTGGTTTCAGAGTGAAGCGGCCACACACTGGGGCTTTACCCAGTAACAACGACTCGGCCTGACTGGCCATTCAGCGCTTGCTGCTGAGACTACAGCATCTGGTTGCTTTTCAAGCATTCGACCATATAGAAAAAGTCATTGGCAATGGACCGCGACGTCCGCTTGCCGAAAATGGCTACTCACCGTATCGCCCCAAAGCCCGATGTTGCATTCATAGGCTATGGTGACTTATTTCTAGTAAAGCCACTGCCCGAGCTTATAGGTGGTCGGGGAGCGGTTTGGTCAAGAGGCGACAATTCAAACAGGCAGAACTGATCCATTGCTGCCTGGTTGCTTGGAGCGATGAAACTCTTCTTCCGCGCTAAGGCTTTGAACTCCAATGCTCAGGCTGAGCTAGCACTGCGCAAGGCTAGAGAATCAGTCACTACCACCAAAAGCAGATCGCGCAATTGGCCGTGAAAACTCGTTTCAATGTGTTTGGTGCCGAAGTGCGTTTTTCAGTCGACGGCTGGCTGACCAAGAGTGCCAGCCAGCCCTAGCGCCCAGAGATACTTGCCGTCGCAACGCTTTGTTGGAGTTCTTCGGCACTGGGGCCGTGAGACGGTGTGATCCCCTGTCAGCGTCCCCTAGGCGCTAGCCGATACTTGATGTTCAACTCACATCATCAAACGGTTGCAGTCCGATGGTCCCCACCAGTTTTGCACGATATTCTTTTGAACCAACGTGAACCCATTCGGCCAGTACCTTGGCGCGTTGCGCCGCAAGTTCCAGTCGTGCCGCCACTTCGGCATTGTCGGAACGGCTGAGAAACTCATCGAGCGACGCCATGGCGCGCGTCAGACGTGTTTCGTCGCTGCGTTGTTTGGCATCAAGGCGTGCGGCATACCAGTCGCTGCTCAGTACGCTTTCGCGGGTGAATATCGAACGCACTTCGGGCGTGTCCAGACCGTACCCACTCTTGGTCTGACCGTAGGCCATGATTTCAAGCAATGCTCTGAGTGGCGGACAGGCCAGTGCAATCGTGCCATCCGTAAAGTAGCTTTTGGCAACGCGCTGATGCGTGGCGATGATATTGGCGACGCCGTCAGCGAAGACGTCCATATCCTGCAACTCGGGGCGCAAGATCTCCTCGGTGAATACCGAGTGCGGATGCAAAAATACACGGCCAAAGTAGAGGCTCGTAAACCGTGCCGTCAACCGGTAGCCAAGACGACTGGCAAGAACGGTCTGTCCACGGTGCTCAAAGTCCGTCATGCACTCCAGCGCGCCATTGGCAATCAGGTTTCGTGCATCGCGCTCGGCCGGGCTCATCCGGGCAAAGATTTCCGGCACCAGTAGACTGACGTCGTGGTCGACGCGCACGTTCGGCCCGACATATCCGGCCGCGGATAGCCACCCATCGTGCCCGGTGAGGGCGAACGACACGAACGCGGCATTCAGGTCGATGATCGCCGGAAGCATGTTGAACGGGCCCTTGGTCAGCGCGCCTTCCGAACCGGCACCGGTCGTCGAGGGCGATTTTCCGGTCATCGAACTGATGTATTCGATGAAGAGTTCCGGCAATTCCATGTAATGCAGCGGATTGTACGGGCAGAGCGGCCGCACACCCTCTTCGGCCGGGTTGTTGCGCCGGCCGGTGGCCACGACATGGACTGGCGTGATCAGCGGCTCGTTGCTGGCCTGCCTGCGGAACAGACGCATCGCCAGTTCGGCGGCGGCCGTGTCTTTCGGGTTCGAAAGATCAGTACGCAACTGCAGATAACGGGGGTTTTTCGTCGGTTTGCCGTCGACTAGGCGGGGGTGTGCAGAGGATACGAAATAGGTGGGCGAGGAGCCTTCTGGCGCATCGGCTGCCGCCTGGATCAGTTGCTGCATGGGTTCGGTGAAAGCGCTGAAACCGATGGCGTCGTCAACCAGTTCTCGGGCGTCGCTAGCGGCCAGCGGCTCAAAGTTGGACATGAAGGCGTGCGGCAACGCTATGTCGGCTTCTGCTTGACCGTCATAGCCCCGGTGTATCGCGTCGTCCGGCCTTTGGAAGAGATGGCGCTCACAATTTTTCACATACTTCTGGGAGAGTTCCCCAGCGTTTCCACCAACTACGCCGGCAGGAACGACGACGCTGGCCGTGATGTCATCTTCGGTCTGGACCTTGATCGCAGGATGATAATCATGGCGGAGGCCGAATACGCGCCAGGAGCCGTCTTTCTCGAACCCCATGCGCAGGGTATTGACGATCAGTTTGCTGCCGTCAAGCTTGAGCGAATAGCCCTGGCGTCCATTGATGACATCGACCGAGTAATGCTTCCGCCAGTCATCGCCCCATTCCGGACGGTGGAAGCGCTTGACGACGAAGACGAGTTCCTTGATGTGTTGCGCTATGGCCTGCAGCCAGGCGTTGTACTCGTTGTTGTAATCGCTGGAGGGGGTGAGCAGCTTGATCACACTTCCCATCGAACGCTCGCTGCTCAGCAGCAGGCGATGATCAACGCCATTTTTTGCCGAATCTGCAAATCGATCAGAGAAGTCGCGCGCGAGAATGGCCGCGACAGCGTCCATATCCTGCTCAAGATTCGGGACGTAAACATAACCAAGCAGAATTGCATCCGATATCGCTTTTGAAATCTCTGACTTCCCGCCACCGGAAACCGTCGCCGGCTTATGACAGGCCGTGACTTCGGCCGAGGTTCCGACGAGATTCCATTGCCGAGGATCGGCTTTCAAGGGTTCCATATGCACCCGGTAACCGTTGGGACCGAGGTAGGTCTTTCCGGCTTGGAGCCTGATTGCAGAACGCTTGCCATCGACCCCAAGCCACGAAACGCTTCGTGTCGGCAGGCTGAAGGTTGATTTCTCGGGAACCAGAACAATGTGCGGCTGGGTGCGATCAAGTGCATGCCCTTCGGGTTGCGGCGAGAAACGTTGCGCGTCGCGCTTCAGCACTTCGCTCAGCGAATAGTCTTCGCCGGCGGTCAAGTCGGTATATTCCTGCCCCTCGTTATAGCTCGGAAATACAAGCGCGCCGCCTGAGTGTTCTTCTTCGGCCGAGCCGAACAGATTGGCCGAATAGCTGATCTGCGTCTTGACCTCTTTCTTGCAGTAGCCGAAGTAGTTGTCTGCAATGAGCGTCACAACGACGCCCCGCTTATCTCGTGCGCACAACTTGAAAGCATTCCCACCGTTATACAACTCAGTTTCGCTCTCGTAACACATGCCGTCACGCCGTTGCAGTGGCGTAGCCGCATCCCGGTGTGGCAGGCCAAGCTGCCGCTTGGTTGCGCGAGTAAGGTGCGGAGCAAGAATCACGCAGCCAGTGTGCCCGGTCCAGTGATCGGGGTCGAGCGACGCATCGTTCTCGGGTAAGTATGGATCGCCCGCATTGCCGAATATACTCTCCAGAAAATCGAGGTTGGCTACCATCCCACCCGGAACGAAGAAACGGGTTTCCATCCGTTTTTCTGTCGTGAAGCCTGGGACAGCGGGCACCACCAGCGGGCGCAGAAGCATCGAGACAAAGCACGCGGCCGGCACTGGCTCATTTGCCGTAAATGGCAAGCGCAATGACTCGTCGGGCGGATTGATCGCCAACGCCAGCATTCGCGAAAAGGCCAGTTTTGGCACGGCTAACTTGTCGTCAGGAATCGGCAATCCACCTTCCACGAGGTGAAAGACACCCGCTGTGGTTCGGCGATCACTGGCCGGATTATGGAGAACGCCGTTACGCAGACGGTAGCTGCTAAGTAGTGGTGACTTGAAATGATCCCCATTGGCGGGGAGGGACAAGCCTCGCGCCAAACCAGGTTGATCGAGTACCAAGGTACGGCCAGGCAACTGCGGCACTGGTCCGGTTTCCACCAGATACTCGTTGAGAAAGTGTTGTATTCGCGCGTCGGTCGGACAAAGCCGGTGAGCAAGGCGCCGTGTCAGTTCCCGCTGGCGAGCGAGGATCGGTTCCATCAGTCCCGAAACAGCCACACCCTTGGCGTCGGCGGCGAGCGGCAAACCGAGCAGGGCAAGGCGCAGGTTAATCGCAGCATTCAGGTTTTCGGGGGCAATGACTGAAGGGGCTGGGCTGGGACTGTGTGTTGAATTCATTTTCGGCTCAATCGTAAGGTTAGTCGCTGCGTCGGTTCGGATGACGCGTCTCCGGCACTTAAAAACATGAAATGGCTTGGGTGACGGCACGATGACGATTATCGACAGCTAAGTGCATAATGTATAATTAAATAAATTCGATCAATGTATTTGCCAAGGCTTATGTATGCCGCGACGTCGAATTACTTTCCGACAACTTGAGACTTTCACGGCGGTTGCTCGCCTGAATAGTTTCACCAAGGCGGCAGAGTCGCTTCACCTGACCCAGCCTGCCGTCTCAATCCAGATAAAGCAGATTGTCGAGACCATTGGCTTGCCGCTTTTTGAACACAGCGGACGTGAGGTTCTGCTGACCTCTGCCGGTCAGGAATTGCTATCTACCGTGCGTCGCCTGGACGATGTCTGGAATCGCTTCGAGTCGGCAATTAGCGGGTTCAAAGGCCTGAAGCGCGGCAAGCTGCGTGTAGGGCTTGAAATGACTTCAAAGTACTTCTTGCCTCGCATGCTCGGCGCCTTCTGTCAGCGCTACCCGGAAATCGATATCGAATTGGAAATTGCCAACCGCGGCAAGATCGTTGATCGACTGCGCGGCAACGAAGACGATTTGTACGTGATGTCCTACCCTCCAGAGGACATGGATATCGTCACGCTACCGATTCTTGATAACGAGTACGTCGTGCTTTCACCGCTTGCACACTGGGCCGTTGGGAAGCGTCTCTCCTTGCAGGAACTGGTTGGCGAGCCTTTTTTGCTGCGCGAAACAGGGTCGGGATCGCGTCATGTAATCGATGAGCATATCAAGGATGCCGGGGTCAAACTCCAGGTTCGTCTGTCGTTGGCCAGCAACGAAGCGATCCGTGAACTGGTAGCCAGTGGCATGGGACTTGGCGTGCTGTCGCGCCACGCCCTGGGTGATAATTTTGTGCGCGACGGGGTTGAAATACTGAATGTGGAAGGATTCCCGTTAAAACAGCCCTGGAGTGTTGTATATATGCGTGCGAAGGTGTTGTCTCTGCCGGCACAGGCTTTTCTGGACGAGTTGCTTCAAACCAATCAGTCACCTGCCGCCATTTGAGCCTGAAGGCGTTGTAGGTGTCTGTGCCTGTACGAACTCCATCAATAAATGCTGCCAATGAGCCGTTTCCCTAACGATAAACATCGCTTTAAGGCAAATCGACACGTCCTGCGCAAGAATAGATCACCACGGCCAGCCTCTTTATCTGATTAGGCCTTCCACGCTGGATGGATCAAGGTTTCCAGCTAAGGGCATATTGTGCAAGATAATCATCAACCGCCGCGCCGATGGTCGGGTGAAAAACGCTGGCGCCGAGCAGATCAAACACCTCGAACCGCTTGAGTTTGTCCTTCACCGGGTCTTTCATCTCGGCGAAATGCAGTTCGATCTGCGCGGCGCCTAACGTGGCGAATAATTCGGTGATGGCGTCAACCGACGTAACATCTACACTCGTGACCGGTTCGGCGGTGATAACGATTCGTTTGACGGGTGTGGGCGAAGATGCGACCGCATTCATGATGCATTCCTGGAACAACTCGGCATTGGCAAAAAACAGGGGTGCATCCCAGCGGAACAGTACCAGCCCTGGCACCAACCGCGCTTCCGGGTAACGGGAGATGTCATGGTAACCACGGATACCCTGTACGCGCCCCAATACGGCGTAATGTGGCCGCCAGCCATCCCACAGAAATTCAATCACCGAAATGATGATGGCCAGCCCGATGCCAGGAATGGCGCCCAAACTGACCACGCCCGCAAAGCAGACCATGGATAACCAGAATTCCCAGTTCTGGATGCGGTAAATGCGCCGCAAGTCACTGACCTCGAACAGGCCAATCGCCGAGGCAATCACCACGGCGGCCAACGCACTGGTGGGCAGGTTTTTCAGCAATTCCGGAGCCGCCACCAGCAACAGCGCCACGGCCAGCGCACCGAACACACCGGTCAGCTGGGTTCGGGCGCCTGAGGCTTCTGCTACCGGGGTCCGTGATGAACTACTGCTGACGGGGAAACCCTGGAAAAAGCCGGCCGCGAGATTGGCGGCGCCGAGGCCGATCATCTCCTGGTTGGGGTCGACATAGCTGCGCGTTTTGGCGGCGTAGGTACGTGACAGAACACTGGTGTCGGCAAACGCCACCAATGCCACGGCAAAACCGCCGATCAGCACGGCCTGCAGGTCAGCCAGGCTGATCCATGGCAAGGCGAATGCCGGCAAACCCTGAGGAAGCGACCCCAGCACTTTTACGCCGGCCTGTTGATTCAGGTCCAGATAGCCGGTGACCAGCATGGCGCCGACAACGGCAATCAGGATGCCTGGAATGTGCTTGTAAGGTTTCAGCAACAGGATGACTGCCAGCGTGCCCGCGCCAATCATGAAAGAGGCTGGACTGGTCTTGCCCTGCAAAATGGATTGCGCGATGAGTAGTGTGTTGTGCATTGGCCCATCGCCATCGACCGAAAAGCCGAACAGTTTCGGCACCTGGCTGATGAACACTGTCAAGGCAATTCCGTTCATATACCCGTAGCGGATCGGTTTCGACAGCAGTTCCGTGATGAAACCCAGGCGCAACACCCCGGCCACGATGCAGACCAGCCCGGATACCACCGCCATCAAACTGGCCAGGGCGATGGCACGTGCCGGGTCGCCTTGCGCCAGCGGCAGAACGACGGCGAGAATTACGGCGGCAAGGGACGAGTCCGGCCCAAGTACCAGGATGCGGCTGGGCCCGAACAAGGCATAAGCGAGCAGAGGGATAATGGTCGCGTACAACCCATAGATGCCGGGCACGCCGGACGCTTCTGCATAGGCGATGCCCACCGGCACCAGCATGGTCGTGAGGACAAGGCCGGCCGTGATGTCATGCTTCAGCCATGCCGCCTGGTAGGTCTCGATCATTTGCAAACCTGGCACCCAACGCCGCCAGCCAGTCACGCGAGTGGCGGCAAGATGGGGGAAGCGGCCAGGTTCAGCAGTGGCCGGTGACGGCGGGTTGCTCATAAATCCTCTGCGTTAATTCGAGGGAACGACCGGTACGTTCAAGGCGCAGGAACAAGTGCCAAGTATAGCGCCACTAATTGCGTGTCCTTGAAACAGTACGCGCAACCGAACCGCCTCGGCTTTCCTGGACATTCTGTAGTCGTTGCCTGCGTCCTCTGACGTATCAATACCAATCGTCAATAACATCAAATGGCCAACTGTAGTGGCCCCCGATTTCAAGACAGTGGTTTAAGCAGCGCGATGTCGTGAGGGGCAAGCCGCAGTGAGAGAGGTGAAGACGAAGTAACGTTGCCATCCCTAAAGTAACGATTATCTGGGGGCATCCGTAATGATCTGCAGGTGGGCAAACATATCCGTGACCTGGCTATCTTCAATCACGCCATCGACAGCAAACTGGGAAGCTGAAACTTGGAAATTTAACCAAAGACATAAAGACCGTTGCAGTTCGAGGCGATGGTAGAAGCCGAAAAACGCGGCCGCCGCAATTTTTTATCTCACCAGGAAAGGCGCCCGGCTATTGTTGGCGTCCTGCAATGGTTGCCAGCGGGTTTTCCTTATAGAATGGACGCGATGAACACAGATACCGAGATACAAAGGATTCTGAGTAATCTTTTTCATTCACAACGTTTCGCGGTGCTGGCGACCGATGACTGCGGCCAACCCTATACCAGTCTAATGTCGTTTGTCGCCTCCGCCGATTTGCGTCAGCTGGTGGTGCTGACCGACAGGTCGACGTGCAAGTTCGCCAACCTCACGGCCAATTGTCGGGTCGCCTTGCTGATCGACAATCGCGAGAACAAAGGCTCTGATACACACGGTTCCGTGGCGGTAACTGCCATCGGCAAGGCTCAGGAAATAAGTTCTAGCGAAGGTGCTGCCCTGCTCGAGTTGTTTATTGCCCGCCATCCTTATCTGGCCGAATTCGCACTCTCTCCCAGTTGTGCCATTGTTACGGTGAAGATCGATTCCTACCTTCTGGTTTCAAGTTTCCAGAGGGTTGTCGAATGGCACATCAAAGCTTGAAACCTATAATCAATTCCCCGCGGATTTGAAACTTCGGGACGAAACAACGGTCAAGACGGTGGCAAGCCTAGGTGCTCGCCAGCACGGTAGCTTTGCCAGCTTCATTGCCCTGGACTCATAAGCGTTTTTTTACATGTTATTACCTTTGACCGACTGGACATTGTGCGCCTATACCTCTTTGCCCTTGCCGTCGCCCTGGCGGTGGCGCCCATTGTGACGCGCGCCACCGAAGAGCCAGACCACGAAGTTCTGCGCACACTCGACAACAACGTTGAAATTCGACATTACGCTCCCTATGTTGTCGCTGAAGTGTTTGTCAGAGGAAGCGCCGACACCGCAGGTAATGATGCTTTTCCGATTCTTGCCGGCTACATTTTTGGCAAGAACAAAGGGGAGCGGCGCATGGCAATGACGGCTCCGGTAACGCAGACCCCGGCGCCGGTGAAGCTCGAGATGACCGCACCCGTAATACAGACGGCGGTCGCTGACGGCTGGATTGTGCAATTCGTCCTGCCTAAGGGCGTGACCCTGGACTTGGCACCCGAGCCGATTGACTCAAGAGTCAAACTGCGCGAGGTGACAGGTAGGCATATTGCAGCGATCCGTTACTCGGGATTTTGGTCCACCGACAATTACGAAGGGCACTTGGACAAGCTAAGGGCTGTACTTACCTCGGAAGGGTTTGTCTGGTCAGGTGAGCCGGTTTTTTCTCGTTACAACCCGCCATTTACACCATGGTTCTTGCGGCGCAATGAGATCTGGCTTTCACTGTCTTCAGAGCAGTTTAAAGAAGATAAGTGAGTTTTCCGAGGGAGATAGTCCGAGTTCATCTTCCAGATTCAACAACCGAAAAGCCGTAGCTAAGCGCGACCGCCGCAACACCAAGTTTGGCAATGTTGACATCTCGCTGAATTGCGGTTTCAAGGAACAATACTCGGCTGGCGCTGTACCCCATTGAACCCTTGCGAAATATGGCTTCTGGATTCTCTTTGGATGTCATCCAATGGACTCACACCGGGGGACGTTGGTAAGCGATCTACGCCGCCGTATTGGCAGCGGCGCTATTCGGGAGTTTCTTTCTTGAGCGGCAACAACTCATCAATCCGGCTATAAGGCCAGGTCGGGAGTTTTTCCAAGACATCCTTAAGCCAGGCATAGGGTTCTAAACCATTGAGTTTGGCTGTAGCCAACAAGCTCTGGATTGCGGCGGCACGACAGCCGGCACGCGCAGAGCCTGTAAATAGCCAATTGCGGCGCCCCAAGGTGATCGGCCGGATGGCGTTTTCAACCATGTTGTTGTCGATGGGTAGGCTTCCGCTATCGACATAACGGATTAGCGCTGGCCAACGTTTCAGGGTGTAGTCGATGG
>JAIFNM010000041.1 GCA_020047725.1 Betaproteobacteria bacterium | reverse complement strand
CCGACAAGGGCAGCTAGGATGAACAGGGCGCGGCGGCGGGTGGGCATGGCTTACTTCGGCTGATAACGAACACCGACGAATAGATTTCGCCCCGGAGTCGCGTAGTCGTTGTAAGGGTTTAGCGTGCTGCGAACCAGCGTGTAATCTCTGTCAAACAGATTATTGATTTTTGCAAACACGCTCCAGTCATGGTCGAAGTGGTAGTTGGCATCAAGATTGAGCAGCCCGTACCCGCCGAGTTTCTGGGTATTGGCCGAGTTGTTGTAACGACTGCTGACACCTCGAGCCTGTACTCCAAGACTCAAATTTCCAAGGTAATGGCGAACCTCGACCACACCTGTCTGTTTGGCGCGCCTCTGCAAGGTTTTCCCGGTTTCGCTGTCTTTCGCACTCAGAATGTCGATATTGGTAAGGAATTCCCAGTTGCCCGTTCGATGCGAAAAATTCAACGAGGCACCTTTAAGCGTTGCGTTATTGACGTTCGCCATCGTGCCGATATAGGAAGGCGCGACACCCTGCACATAATCGATAAGATCTTCCACCGTGTTGTGATACAGGGTCACTCCAGCAACTGTTCCAGCACGTTCGTAGCTAAGGCCTACCTCTTTATTCCTCGACCTCTCAGGCTTCAGGTTCGGATTCCCCTGGAAGAAATTGACCAGATCAAGAGGCCAGTAAAGGTCGTTGAACGTTGGGGCATGAAATGCTGTTCCAAGCGCGAACCGTGCAGTCAGAGCGTCGTTGAGGTGATAGCCGTAAGCGAGCGAACCGTTGTTGTGGCTACCCAGACGTTCAATATCATCGAGGCGTGCACTAGCCTGCAAGGAGTGCCCTCCGAAATTGCCCTGATAACCCAGGACCAGAGAGCGCGTGGTCTGATTGGACTGGATGAAAGTCTGGGTTGAATCCACATGCACTTTCCGCCATTCAGCGGCTGCCATCAGCTTGCTTGC
The DNA here is from genome assembly GCA_020047725.1 of Betaproteobacteria bacterium. Taxonomy (GTDB): domain Bacteria; phylum Pseudomonadota; class Gammaproteobacteria; order Burkholderiales; family Rhodocyclaceae; genus Propionivibrio. Next base: position 10,123 of record JAIFNM010000041.1, on the reverse strand, counting down.
GGGCGACAGTGCGAAATCATTCTGCCATACCAGGTGATCCTGCCTTGTGTCATAGCGTTGCTCCGTTTCCTGCACAACGGCGGCTGGATCGAAGCGCCAGTTAAGCGTGTTGTCCAGGCTTCGTCCTATACGAAGCGATGTCTTCAATGTCGGTGCTGCACGGTAGGCGACATGAGCTGAATAGGAAGAGAGTTGCTGCCTCTGGCGGTTGTCATAGTTGGCCGTACAAACTGTTGCGAAATCATCGCAGTTTGTTGCGTCAAAATGTTTTGTTGCGTCAATGTGCAGGATTTCTCCACCGAAGCTAAGGCTGTCATCAAATTTGTGGCTGAAACGTGCGGACAGGTTGTTGTTGCGATAGCTATCGTTGTCCGGATGGAACATGTCGAAGAACCCACCCTTGGCTTCCTTTATCGAGCTAAAACTGTTGCTCCCCTCCCAGCCTGCCTGAATATTGAAACTGGTCCCTCCGGACTTGCCACCATAAGCGACTGAGCCCTGTTGAGTGCGATAAGTGCCTACACCCAAACTAACGCTGGGAGCTGGCGCACCTTCTCTTTGTCGCGTAAAAACCTGAATGACGCCACCGATGGCATCACTCCCGTAGAGGGAACTCGCTGGACCGCGTAATACCTCGATGCGTTCTACCTGTTCCAGCGGAAGGTGTTCAAGTGCTGCTGCGCCAGTAGTTGCAGAGGACATTCTTTGCCCATCAATGAGCACCAGCGTCTGGTTGGTGTTAGTGCCACGTAGCGAAAACGAACCGTTGGAGCCGATTCCTCCGTTGCTGGTTACTTGAATGCCAGGCAAAGTCGCGAGTAACTCCGGAAGTGTGTTTGCTCCCGAAAGATCTAGTTGCTCCCGATCAATAGTCGAGACATCTGAAAGCAGGTCATTGCTGCGGGTTGGTATTCGTGTGGCAGTTACAACGACAGTTTCAGTTTCCTGATCGGCCGCAATAGCCTGGAAACCAGCAATAAGCGCCAGAGCGCCAGCCGCCAAATTAAAACGCGTATGCATAACAGATTTCTCCCGTTGGCCGACAAGCGTCCCCGCACGTCGGCTGGCTGAAAATCGGAACTGGGCGAAGGAGAAAAACTATCGAGATGGGCGCGAGCGTTTGAAAGCCGGGCGATGCATTCCGTGTCCGCCTCCCCGCGGCACTTCCGTCAAATTTGTACGAAGGCCGGTATCCGGGCTCGCAAGTCTTGATGTGTCGCCTTCCCAGGCTTTCGCCCAGTGGCTTGCAGACACACCCTCACTCGCTTACCGTTGCGGGGGCAGCACAGGCATGATGTCGTGTTGACACGCACCTGTTTCCCGTTTAACCGCGGCAGGGAATCTGAAAAATCCTGCGGTGCGGCACCTTGTACGTTTCTCCGCTCTTGGACAGCAGCGGAGCCGGTCATTATAGACAAAGCCCCATTTTGACGCTCGACAAAGTGCATTACGTAAAATAATTAACATTTAAAATCAGTGCTTAGCCCTTGACTTCACTAGGTTTTTGAAACTATAGTCCCGGCCATGGTTAACGAACTCAACGCGCTCGAAAGCAAGATTGCCCAAGTGGCGTCGCTTTGTCGCACGCTTCGAGCGGAGAATGCACAACTGCGGCAACAGCTCGCAACTGTAGAGAGCGACAAGAAGACTCTTTCTGAGCGCATGGATTCGGCGCGAAGCCGGATCGAGCAACTGGCCGAGCAATTGCCGAAAGCCAAAGCCACCGTTTGAATGTGACCATGCCCAACGAAGCCAATCATCTCGACATCACCCTGCTCGGCAAGGAATACCGGGTCGCCTGTCCACCGGAAGAGCGGGATGCGCTGCTCGCTGCTGTAGCCTATGTCGATGAAAAAATGCACGATATTGCCGAGAAAACCAAGAGCAATATTTCCGAGCGCATTGCCGTCATGGCGGCATTGAACATCGCTCACGAACATCTTTCGCAGAAGCCAGCAGCGAACCAAATGCCGCCGGCTTCCGCACCTGAAACAGGACTGGACTTCGGCGCCGTAAAGCGTAGAATTTCCGACATGGAGGCAAAACTTGAAGCGGTGCTCGCACCGCAGGAAAAGTTGCTTTAAGCCTCAGACGGTTGTTCCCTGCGGTGTTTGTCAAGGCCATATATTCCTTGAACCAATGCTAATTGGCGTCGGTCACGAACCATTGAAGCTGCTGTTGTGCGTGCCCCTAAGTCGGGTAGGCCTGATGCGGAAGGAAAGTGACTCAACTGAACTCCGGTTCAGGATGCCGGCCTAACGGCATTCGCGGGGACTTTATTAGAAACGGCGTGGAATTTGATTTCCACGCCGTTCTTTTTGATCCTGTTCCGCTGTCGGGTGTGATTGTCTCCCGCAGCACTCGTCAGCCTTCCAACGTCACTGCAGTCTGGTTTCGGCTCGTCCAGCTTATTGCTCAGCTCAGGCGCTTAGATTTTCGGCTGCCATCATGTTCTCACCGGGCGGAGCTTCAGCTACTGGATTCCCAAGCGATCCTTGTTTCTCTTGATAAACGAGGCAAATCTCATGTCCTGGGCCAGGATTTGCTCCGAGAAAACCTGCATGGGTTGATCTTTCAACTTCCTGATATCTGCATCAGTCAAACTCGTATTTTTGTAGCTTTCGATCAGCTCAGTGATTTCTTGATGCGACTTCTTGTGTTCCTGGAACTCAGGGTACGCAAAAATCTTCATTATCGATTCTTCCGCATAGAAGTGGAATTTTAGTCGATCGGACAGATTCTCAAGAAGATCCCGCCAACGATCCTTGTCCTCGACCGCCCCCTGAAGCGCAATACAGATAATCTCGATTCCTTCGTGCTGCGAGTCGAGTTCGTCAATGCCCAGGATGTATTTTGAGTCCACAGAATGTTCCTTTTCAAAAGGCTATTGGATCACACCTTCCGTCTCCAAAAGCGGCAAAAGAACTCAGTCGGTGCAAAAAGAACGAAGTCCCGCGTGTTTTTTAGTCGTTGGCACCATTCCGGCTTTCCAGCCGGGCGACGCGCTCTTCAAGCACCTTCAGTTTTTCTCTCGTGCGCAGCAGTACCTGAGCCTGAATATCGAATTCCTCGCGGCTGACCAGATCAAGTTTTGTGAAAAAACTGGTGAGCAGCGCGCGGGCGTTTTTCTCCACGTCGGCAACCGGGCTGGCGGCGATGATGGCGCCAAGTCGTGCGCTGAATTCCTCAAACACTTTGGGGTCGAGCATGGCAGTAACCTTTCCTGAAAAGGGGGTTTTGAACCGTTTGAGTTTAGCACAGCGCACCAGCGCACCAAGTCGGCACTACCTTGGTGCAGGGCGGTGAATTGGCGCGTCAGAGAAGTGCATCAAGCGGCTTTGGGCATCTTTAGGCAATCGTAACACTTTGATTTTAAGTAAGATTTTATCTGGCATTGAAAATGCTTTGTGATCCTTGCAAAAATCCACAACCTTTCAATATCGGCCAAGGAGTTACTGATGAAAAAAGCTGTTCTTGCCATTGGCTCTTGTGGTCTCGATTTTGTTTCTGTCATCCATTGGTCCTGACAAATTTATGTAACCGGGGAATTCTCTCTTTCCCCAGAATTGGAGCTCATCATGAAAATGGTTACCGCAATAATCAAGCCCTTCAAGCTTGACGAGGTTCGTGAAGCGTTGTCCGTCATTGGCGTTCAAGGCATCACGGTTACCGAAGTCAAGGGTTTCGGCCGGCAGAAGGGCCACACCGAACTTTACCGTGGTGCTGAGTACGTCGTCGATTTCCTGCCCAAGGTCAAGATTGACGCGGCTGTCCGCGACGAACTGGTCGATCAGGTGATCGAGGCCATCGAGAAATCGGCCTCCACTGGAAAAATTGGCGACGGCAAGATTTTTGTCTTCGATATCGAACAAGTCATCCGCATCCGCACCGGTGAGACCGGCGTGGAAGCCCTGTAAGGAGAACATCATGAAACATCTATTCGTAATGCTGGCTTTGCTGGGTGCCATCATGTTTGGTACTGCGGCATGGGCTGACGACAAGGCTCCGGCTGAGACGGCCGTCGTTACTGCGCCCGTTGCTGCTCCAGCAGCGGACGCGGCTGCAGCCCCTGCTACAGCTCCTGCGCTGGTTGCAAACAAGGGCGACAATGCCTGGGTGATGATCAGCGCTGCGCTTGTCATCCTGATGTCAATTCCCGGCCTCGCCTTGTTCTATGGTGGTCTGGTTCGTTCGAAAAACATGCTTTCGGTGCTTATGCAAGTTTTTGTTACCTTCTCGCTGATCAGTGTGCTATGGGTGGTTTATGGCTACTCGGTGGCTTTCACTGAGGGGGGGAGTTTCATCGGTGTGCTGGACAAACTGTTTCTGAAGGGCGTTACCGTTGATTCCGTCGTGGCTACCTTCAGCAAGGGCGTGGTTATTTCGGAACTGGCCTATGTCATCTTCCAGGGCGCCTTCGCGGCGATTACCTGCGGGCTGATCGTCGGTGCCTTCGCAGAGCGTGCCAAGTTCTCGGCTATCCTGATTTTCATGGTGATCTGGTTTACCCTTTCTTACCTGCCGATGGCGCACATGGTTTGGTATTGGGCGGGCCCGGATGCCTACCTTGACGCAGCGGCTGGCGAAGCAGCAGGCAAGACGGCTGGCTTTCTCTTTCAAAAAGGAGCGTTGGACTTTGCCGGCGGCACCGTGGTCCATATCAACGCGGCCGTGGCGGGTTTGATCGGTGCCATCCTGATTGGCAAGCGCGTTGGCTACGGTCGTGAGTCAATGGCCCCGCACAGCTTGACCTTCACCATGATCGGCGCGTCGCTGCTGTGGTTCGGCTGGTTCGGCTTCAACGCTGGCTCGGCACTTGAAGCATCGGGCGGCGCAGCACTGGCGATGGTCAACACCTGGGTGGCAACGGCTTGTGCAGCGATGTCCTGGATGTTGGCTGAATGGATGCTGAAGGGCAAGCCTTCAATGCTCGGTGCAGCATCCGGCGCAGTGGCTGGTCTCGTGGCAATCACTCCGGCGGCTGGTTTTGTCGGTGTCATGGGTGGCATTATCATCGGCTTGCTGGCTGGAGTGATCTGTCTGTGGGGCGTCAATGGTCTCAAGAGCATGCTCGGTGCAGATGACTCGCTCGACGTGTTCGGTGTTCATGGCGTTGGCGGTATCCTCGGCTCCATTCTGACTGGCATCTTTTGCTCCCCTTCGCTGGGCGGCACGGGCGTATATGACTACGTTGCCAACAAGGTTGGTGATTACGACATGACTGCGCAAGTAATCAGCCAGCTGTGGGGCGTCGGTACCGTCATCGTGTGGTCCGGCGTGGTTTCGCTGGTGGCCTACAAATTAGTCGATATCTTCATCGGCCTACGTGTGCCGGAAGAAGAAGAGCGCGAAGGACTGGACATTACCTCGCACGGCGAAACGGCCTACCACCACTAATATTTCCTCAGTAGCATCCCATTTGGGCGCCCTCGTGGCGCCCTTTTTTGTATGGAACAGCTTTTAGGGTCCAATACCCCGTAGTTTGAAAGGTTTTTTCCAGAGTCAATCAGAAAATACCTGAACCAATACCTGATAATGGAGACAAACAATCACTGAATGCTGCAAATTCTATAGACAATTAACCATTTTCCAAAGCGGTAGACTCCTCGTCGATGGGCTGAAATCATGATTCGGTTTCATTACGGCCTTCTCCGTCTTGCGCTGTTGTTTGCAGCAATTCTGCCTGCGCCCGACGTTTCTGGAGAAACCTTGCGCGTGCTGGCCTGGCCGGGGTACGCTGATTTCGACGTAGTCAAGACCTTCGAGCAACGCACCAGAAGCAAGGTCGAAGTTACCATCATCGACTCGGACGATGTGCTCTGGCAGAAGGTCAGCCAGAACAATGCCGGCAATTTTGATGTGTTCGCCGTGAATACCGCCGAACTTCAGCGTTACATCCGTCAGAAGCTGCTCATTCCGATCAACACGGCCGCGCTGCCTAATCTGTCGCGCCAGTTACCACGCTTCCGCAATCTGGATGCCATTCCCGGGGTGGTGCATGAGGGGCAGGTTTTTGTCATTCCCTACGCATATGCCGAAATGGGGCTGATCTACGACCGTCAGCAGATCAAGGAGGCCCCTGAGTCTATCGCGGCGTTCTGGGATCCGCGCTATCGAGGCAAGGTGCTTGCCTTCAACGACGGGACTCACAATTTTTCGCTTGCCGCGCAAGCGCTGGGCATCTCGACGCCATTCCTCCTTGGCAAACAGGATTGGCCGGCCATTGTTAACCAGTTGATCGCCCTGCGCCGTAATGTGCTGACCTTCTACGCCCAGCCGGATGAATCCGTCCATCTGTTCAAGAGTCGTCACGCAGCACTGATGCTTGCTAACTACGGTTTGCAACAGCTTCAATTGATGAAGGCCGCCGGCTTCGACGCAGGCTATGTCATTCCCCGTGAAGGCGCCCTGGCTTGGCTTGACGGCTGGGCAATCATGCGCGGGGTTCGCAACAAGGCGCTGGCGGAGGCCTGGATCAACTACTTGCTGGAAGAAATACCTGGCGATATTTTGAGCGCCCGGCAGGGATTGGGGAATACGACATCGACCGCGATCAATCACCGTGCCGGAGACAACCTGATCTGGCTGCAGCCGGTCGAGAACGTTGAGCGCAGAAACAATCTATGGAAACGGATCATGTCCGGTGATCGTGTCGGCAAGGTTCTGGCCCCATGAAGTTCGGCATTGCGGCCAGGCTGGGCTTAATACTGGCGGCCGTCGTTGTTCTGGCCGCCGGATTGACTGGCTATTATGCTTATGACGTCAGTCGGGCGCTGCTTATCGAATCGGCGAAGAACGAGCTGCTGACGTCAACCAAGGTTCTTGCTCGGCGCATCATGCTCAACCGCGACGAGATTTCCCGTAACCTGCAACTCCTGTCGAATCATCCAGCGGCTTTTACGGCACTGGAAATGGGCAAGCCGGCGCAACTGGATCAACTAGCCGATCTGTTCGAACTCATCATGAAGGCCAACCCGGGCTACTTTCAGGTGCGCCTGATTTCCGCTCTGGATAACGGCATGGAGCGCGTGCGCGTTGATCGCGATGGCCCCCGGCTAATGCGTGTCACGGCGGATGATCTGCAGGAGAAGGGGCATTTCCCGTATGTCTTCGACACCCTGCAACTGGTGGCCAACGAGACCTATCTCTCGCGTATCGTGATCAACCATGAGCGCGGTGCCCATTCGGGACTAGAACAACCGACGGTGCAACTGGCTATGCCGGTGATTGACCCGCAGGGCAAAGCGCTTGGCGTCGTTGTGATCAACGTCGATCTTAACGGAACCTTCGCTTTGCTGGCGGCGGATTTGCCAAAGGATTTTCAGCTTTTTCTTGCCAACAGCCATGGCGATTTTCTGATTCATCCCGATCCGGCGCAGACCTTCGGTTTTGACAAGGGCCGTCGCGTGCTTGTCCAGGAACAATTCACCCCTACCGGGGACCTCGTTGCCGGCAAGACCGACCAGGTGCTGATCGAAGCCAGAGATGGGCCGTATGCCACGGCGCCCGTTGTGGCCGCATTCATCGCCCGGAAAGCCACCCTCTCCTCCGAGGAAACGCAACTCATTGTCGGTTTGGCACAGCCTTTCGCCTCCGTTCTCGAGCAGGCGAACAAGCTTGGTGTCGTAACCCTGCGCATCGTGCTCATCCTCTGCGCCGTCTGCATCCTTCTCGCTGCATTTGTAGCACGCGCTGTGACGCGCCCGATCAACAACATGAGCCGGGCAGTGCAACATTTCGCCGAGGGGTATCCGGTCAGTGGGTTGCCGCTGGAGCGAAACGACGAAATCGGCATACTGGCGCGCAGCTTTCACCGCATGCAGAACCAGATCCGGCAACAACTGGCAGAGTTGTTGCGGCGACGTGCTGAACTGGAGCAACTCGCACAGCATGATTCCTTGACCGGTCTGCCCAATCGACTCCTGTTTGCGGAACATGTGGAACGCGCGCTGAGCGGAGCGCGTCGAGATGGAACCCGATTGGCGCTGATGTTCATCGACATCGACAAGTTCAAGCTGATAAACGATAACCTCGGGCATGTGTTTGGTGACCTGCTGCTCAAGGAGTTTTCTGAGCGCATCCGCAGCGTACTGCGCGAATCCGACATGCCCGCCCGCATCGGCGGCGATGAGTTCGTTGTCCTGCTGCACACAATTCAGGACGATCTGGACGCTTCGGTTGTGGCAGAAAAGCTTCGTCTGGCGATCAACCAGCCCTTTGTGCTGGAAGGCCAAACGCTGATCGTTTCGGCCTGTATCGGTATTGCGCTCTATCCTGAAGCGGGCACTGAACTGCTCGAACTGTCGCGGCACGCAGATCAAGCCATGTACCGCGCCAAAGAAAACGGCCGCAATGCCGTTACGATCTACAGCCCAACTGCGGAGTCGATATGACATAAATATTTTCCATGGTGGGCAGCGTTGAATGTCGATCCGCCCATGCCTGCCATGGAAGCCAATGTTTACGCCACTCACCAGGGTATCGTTGATCGCCGCGTCACGCGGAAGACACTGACCTTTCTTCGGTCCGGTTTCTGCAGCGCATCCATTCTCGCGTTTGACCGTCTGCTCGGCGTCGAGGATACTTCGGTTTGGAATAATTCTTCTATGTATTCTTCGGGAAATCAATCATGAATATTACCGTTCTTGGCGAGGCGCGCTTTCCATCTCCCTTGCCTCATCATGTCAGCGACAAGGCTCGCGTGCTCTACAACGTTATTGCCGATCCGGACGCGCCGCCGAAAGAAGAAATTCTTTTCGAAGTCGCCGGCCCCCGCGAGCGCCTTTTCTTTGATCCGAAGGAAACCCGTGCTGGCATCGTCACCTGCGGCGGCCTGTGTCCCGGACTCAACAATGTCATCCGTTCGCTCGTTCTCCAACTGCATCACGGCTACGGGGTGCGCGAGATCGTCGGCTTCGTCGATGGCTATAAGGGGCTCGATCCCTGGCGCGGCTCGGAGCCGATTCCGCTGACGCCAACCTTTGTTGAGGATATTCACAAGGAAGGCGGCACCAAGCTGAATACCTCGCGCGGTCCGGTCGATGTGAACGTGGCCGTTGATAACCTTATCCGGCGCAAGATCAACATGCTTTTTGTCGTCGGTGGCGACGGTACACAGCGTGGTGGCGAGGCAATCTATCAGGAAGCCAAGCGACGCGGCCACGCGCTGGCCGTGGTCGGCATTCCCAAAACCATCGACAACGACGTTGCCTTCGTCTCACGCACCTTCGGCTACGTCACGGCGGTCGATGAAGCCGCCAAGGCGATCAATTGCGCACACACTGAAGCGCACAGCGTGCATAACGGAATTTCGGTGGTCAAGATCATGGGCCGTCACGCTGGCTTCATTGCAGCAGGTGCAACAATAGCCAGCCAGGACGTGAACTTCACTCTGGTGCCCGAAGTCCCCTTCGTGCTTGAAGGCGAAGACGGCTTCCTGGCGGCGCTCAAGAAGCGTGTGGTCAGCCGCGCGCACGCCGTCATTCTCGTTGCCGAAGGTGCCGGACAGCATCTGATCGAGGCCGGCGGCGACCAATTTGACGCCTCGGGAAACCTCAAATCCAAGGACATCGGCCTGTTCCTGAAGGAGCGCATTGAAGCCTCTTTCAAGGCCGACGACATCCCCTTTGCCCTTCGCTACTTCGATCCGAGTTACCTCGTCCGCAGTGTCCCGGCCTGTGCCGAGGATGCCATCCTTTGCGACTTTTTCGCGCGCAACGCCGTGCACGCGGCGATGGCAGGCAAGACCGGCCTGGTTATCGGATTGCAGCACGACACCTTTACCCACGTGCCAGTTGAATTACTGACCAGTCGCAAGAAACAACTCGACCTCACCAGTCCGGCTTGGCTCGGTGTCCTAGCCTCCACCGGGCAGAAATTCGCCGAATTTCCCGGCTGAGCGGTGTTTCAGACAATCGGCCCGCAATGGCGGCCGATTGTCATTCTGGAGCGTGCAGGAGCGTCAAAAAAGGTTGAAAAGCTGCCCTGTAGCATAGCGTAATCAGGCGTTATCCAATTATTAAAGTCTGCAAAGAATCACTCTGCGTTAATGGATGCAAGGCTGTAGCAAAATCGAACCGAAGTGGCCACGGGAAGTGAAGGCGGATACCAAGAAAGCTGAAAC
>JAIFNM010000189.1:2223-5091 GCA_020047725.1 Betaproteobacteria bacterium | reverse complement strand
ATCGGCATAGGGGGCGACCAATATTGGCCGCGCCCCTGCCACACCACCCGGCATGCGGGTCCGCACCGGGCGGTTCGAGAAGATGAGGTCATGAGAGCCGGGGCACCCGGAGTCGATCGAAGTAGGCGATGGTCAGCACGGTCTTCAGTAGCCGGTCACTGTTATGCCACCAGCGCCGCGAGTTTGCCGCCACCTGTCGTGCCACCGTTGCCGGCGCACCAAGCGCTTTCAACTCGCGATACATGGTCGTACCGCGTTTCCAATGTTTGAGCTGTATGGCCCGCAGCCGGTGACGCATCCACTCGTCCAGCGTGCGCCAGATTTTCGGGGTTTGCGCCAATCGGAAATAAGCTTTCCAGCCCAGCACATAGGGACGGAGTCGTTCCACCACGTCGGCCATGCTGCATCCGCCAGAACGGCAGGTCAGTTGCCTGATCCGCTGTTTGAAGGCTGCCAAAGGTTTGGCGGCGACCTTGCACTTGATCTCGCCCTTCGCTGACCAGAAGCTGAAGCCGAGAAACTTCCGACCAAATACGCTGGCCACCGCACTCTTGTTCTCGTTGACCGTCAGGTGCAGTTTGGCGTACAGGCCACGCAGTAGCGCCATCACCCGCTGACCAGCGCGGCGGCTGCGAACATAGACGTTCGCATCGTCGGCGTAGCGCACAAAGCAGTGGCCCCGGCGTTCCAGTTCCTTATCCACTTCATCGAGCAGGACGTTCGCCAAGAGCGGCGACAGCGGCCCGCCTTGCGGCGTCCCCTGATGTCGTTCCTGCACCACGCCATCGCTCATGATGCCGCTGTTCAGATAGGCGCGGATCAACCGAATTATGCCGGCATCCCCGATTCGCTTCTGTAGGCGATCAATCAAAATGTCGTGATTGACTCGGTCAAAGAACTTTTCCAAGTCAACGTCCACCACGACCCGGCGACCCGATTGCACGTACGACTGCGCAACCAACACCGCATCGTGCGCACGGCGTCCCGGACGGAAACCGTAGCTGTGCTCGCTGAACGTGGGGTCCAGAATCGGCTGCAAGACCTGCAGCAGGGCTTGCTGGATCAGCCGATCCGTCACCGTCGGGATGCCAAGCTCGCGCTCGCCACCGTCCGGCTTTGGAATCGTTACCCGGCGTACCGGACTTGGCCGGTACGTCCCCCGCAGAAGGCGTTCGCGAATCGCGGGCCACGCGATCACCAGATGACGTACCGTCTGGTCAATGTCCAGACCATCCACGCCAGCAGCGCCCTTGTTGGCCCGCACCCGCTTTAATGCCTGTTGCAGGTTCTCTCTCGTCAGGGCTGCTTCAAGCAGACCTGACCCGGTGCTCGCCTGTTCGTGTCGCGGGCCGTTGGCTTCGTCACTGGCAGGGTCATGCGCGGCTTCACCGCGCCCTACGCCTACCCGCCCCGCTTGCGCGGGCATCTGACGCGCGGCCTTCAACATCGACATGGGGCTCCACACTCATTCTCGTTTGGTCCTTTACCTCCGGGTTCGGCCGAGTCGGCCCCGCCTCGGGTTACTACGACCGCTGCTGACTTCTCGCGCCGGATTAACACCGTCGCCCTTTCAGGCATGAGGCGAGATCTCCCCAGGTAAGGGTCGCACTCCTTCGCTGCACAACCGCCGGATCTACGCCACTTCGCCTTGATCACAAGAGCTTCGTGGTTTCGTGCCCACTCGCCCTGCTCGGCAGCGCCTTCTATCCGGTTCTTGTTCATCGGCTCGCAGTTTCGCTCCACGCTTCCTCCCCACACTCGGTCACCCTCATGCAGTTGCGCTTCACTTCGTTCGCTGTGATCAGCTTACCGCGGGACTTGCACCCGCAAGAGTCCGCCCATTCTGGGCGCACACGAAAAAACGCCCTACGGACTGCGCAGGGCGTTTTGTGGTGTGGTTCTTGTCATGCTTTATGAGTTCTTTCCTGCTGCCGCCAGTTCCAGGCGTTGCGCGGCATCACTAGCAATGCTCGCCGGGTCACTCAGGCATTCACCGAAAAATTCAAAGATCGCTGAAATGTCACTTCGCCGCACCCCGTTCAATTGCTCATCACCTGCATGGTGTTCCGGTTGCATCATGAGACCGATGCCCTTCAAGGCGTTCGCCCCCAGGGTGAGCAGTCTAATGGCTGCTTCCATGTCGTAAAAAGCGCCGTGCCCATGCAACGGCGTGACTGTCACTGGCTCGGCGGTTTGTTCGGTCGGGGTGTCCATGCTTGAAGTCCTTTCGTTTTCGGTGATGAGGGTGGTTTCGGTTACGAGGGTGAGGTGAGGTTGTTTTGCGGCTTTTTCTAAGGCTGCCTGTTCTTGGAAATACAGTATGGCGCGGGCTTTAAGCCAGGAATAATCTTCGGTAGTCATGGCGTGGCCTTCCGATTCCCGAGACTGGTAAGGCGGACAATTTCCGCTTGGTCCGTCTGGGCTCTGAGAGCTTGCCCCCAGCGATGCAGAGCACTTCTCGATATGGAATACCCCATCCCCTTCAGCTCGTCCGAAATGCTTGAGTAGTCGCGGAACCCATTCAGGAAGAGCCGGTCGTTTAGCCACTGCCTGACGGTTGGTGGAAGGGTTCGAATCGTGGAAAGATACGCCATGCTCAGTGCTCCTTCTGATGAATATTGGCTCTGGCTTTCGCCTGACTTGTTTCGTGCCAGTTTTCCAGACCGGCTATCACTTTTTGCATCGTCTTCAGCGTCAAAAACTTCGGGTGGTCAACATGCGCCGTCCGTTTGGTGAAGGCGGCAAAACGCGGGTCATCGCAACCGCTCATACCAAGGCGACGACAAAAGCCATTGGCCGTGCGCCACTGCGCATCCGTGGGGCGCTCGCCCTGCCCTTGCCCACCCTTGACCGATTTCAGACGCGAGT
>JAIFNM010000189.1:0-2197 GCA_020047725.1 Betaproteobacteria bacterium | reverse complement strand
CAGCGTCGTTACCAGGCTCGCCAGCTCGGGGCCAGTGCATTCCTTGGCACTGCGCTTGCCAGCCGTGCGGTCATTGTGGCCATGACCTCGTCTTTCATTTTCTTCTGGGCGTGGATCGGCAGGCTGGCGATGGGGATTTGCCAGGCTTCGACGCCGTCGACGAGGGCTTTGGTTGCGCCTTCGAATTTTCCAGATTCACACTGGCGCGAAGTCGTTGATGGAGCACATCCAAGCAACTTTGCTGCTTTTTTTGAACTGACAGATTCCGGGATATTGCACACCCCATGGGTGTGCATAAGACAGGTGTCGCCACCTTCGGATTTTCGCGAAAATCCAGTAACGGCTAGGGTTTCTCCGGGGGTGTGCATTCCCTGTATTACGGAATTTGAAATGCACACCCTTTTTTCGTCGGGGGTGTGCATTTCATCGGGCTTTTTTGAACTCACTGCACACCCCTTGCTAATTCCGGTGTCCACACCGTTCCGGTAAACCTTTTCCCTAGGCACAAAGCGGCGCGTGTGGCTTCTGCTTGCGAGTCGTAACGTTTGGCGCGTTCCTCTTTCCAAGTCGCAACCATGCCAGAGGCCGGCAAACTTGCGCAGTAGATACCTGACATAGCCCACCCAGCGGCGGCGGTGCAGCGCACCAGGTAGCGGTCAGGCACGACTGCTCTCCTCGACAATTTCGCCATGCTTCAGACCAAGTAGAACAGCAGCTTTGTGACTCTCACCAATTCTTCCGCTGAGACGCCCTGTTAACACTCCGCGAACTGTCGCATGACATAGGCCGTGCCGATGCGACCATCCTCTAAGGCTGATGCCTTTATTGGCCCAGTCGGCTAAAATCTCATCGCTTGTGCGTAGCTTTTGTGCTTCCACGGAATCCTCCTTAAGGTTAAGTGTTCCATATGGAACATTTGGATTGTTCCGTATGGAACACATGCTGTCAAGGGGATAATGTGGGTATTGGCGAAAGAATTGCAGAAGAAAGAAAGCGACTTGGGTTGAGTCAATCTGCTTTCGCTAGTCTTGTTGGAGTCTCTTTCAGTAGCCAGCGGCGTTACGAGAATGAGACCAGAGCCCCTGATACTGCATACCTTGATAGCCTAAGAAAGCACGGCGTTGATGTTGAGTGGGTGCTGGCCACACCCAAAATAAAGAGGAACTATGCTGATTTCTATCAAGACCTTGGAGAGGCCATTGTTGTTATTTACGGGATAACGACAGAAGAACTTGATGCAACCTTTAGCGCAGCAAGCCAAGCAACGGAGATCGCTACTAAGGATATTCCCGAATACGCCCATGAAAGACACGTTGCGGCCTTTTGCGCGGCTCTATTACCTGAAGTTGCCAAGTTGATGAAATCGAAGTTAGGCGGACGTGGACAAAACCCAAGTGTCGATTCAGATATGCTAGCTGCGGTGCTTGAAAATCTTGACGAAGTATTGTCACGGCTGGATGTGGAGTTAACTTTGACGAAAAAATCTAAAGTGGCGGCTATGCTGTATCGTGCTTTTAAGGCTAGTGGAAAGGTTGATCGCGTCATGATCGAAGAAGCCGTGAAGTTGGCGGCAGGCTGATTCAAGGAATTAACGCGGTGGTATCTGTGCCAAATGTCGCGCAAATGGCCGGCCAGAAATGCGGAAGCGCCGCCCAAGTTCTCTAGGGGTGGCGCTTTGATTTGGAAAACGTCTGAAACTTTTTTAGCGATTTCCTTTTTGTTTCGGATATTTTCCGAATCCGTTCTTTTTTGCTTGAAAGTTTCAAACCTGCCATTTTCCACGATGCTATGGCAAGTGGCGCAAACACAAGGGAATCTCTGAAAATCCCCCTGTTTCTCCAAAAATCCCGGCCTTCCTTGTTTGTTTCAAACGTATCCCCTCCCCTCAACTTCAGCATTCTTGAAGCAAATCTCGGATTGAGCAAAATGTATAAAGCGGTAATTTCAGATTTGGACGGCACGCTGCTTAATAGTCAGCATCAGGTATCGGACTTCACTCGATCAACGTTGAAGACACTCGTCGACGACGGCGTCAAATTCATTGTTGCCACCGGGCGTCACCTCATCGACGTTCAAGGCATCCGGCAAACGCTCGGATTCGACTGTGACCTGATCACGTCGAACGGCGCGCTGGTCTCGGCGGCGGACGACAGCCTGCTCTTTCAATACACCGTGGCGCCGGATATGGCCGAGGATC
>JAIFNM010000283.1 GCA_020047725.1 Betaproteobacteria bacterium | reverse complement strand
GGTGGCGCGCGTGGCCCGTATGGTTCGGGTCGCAGTGGTTCAGGTGGCGGTGGCGGCGGTAATCGCTACTGATATTTTCGCAAGCACATGATTGGAGCCGCTGGTGAAGTTAACCAGCGGTTCTTTTTCCGGTGCTTTTTTTGCAGTGCTTCATTCGGCATCCTAGCCGATCAGGGATATTGTTTTGGCAAAACCAAATTATTCGTTTGAAAAACGTCAGAGAGATCTGGAAAAAAAGAGAAAACAGGATGAGAAACGCCAGCGTAAACTCGCGGGCAAGAAGCCTGAGGATGGTGAGGAAGACCCGGCAGAGTCTGGCGATGGCGTGGTAACGGATGCAGGTCCAGCGGACGCCGCCAGCTGACCGATGCTTAGTTATCGCCATGCCTTTCACGCCGGTAATCATGCCGACGTTCTCAAACACCTCATTCTTGTCCAGTTGACTCGCTATCTTGGCCAGAAGGATAAACCCTTCCTGGTCATCGATACGCATGCAGGCGCTGGAGCTTATTCGCTCGATTCGGGCTACGCGGTCAAACTGGCGGAGTACAAGGAAGGCATCGGCCGTTTGTGGGGGCGCAACGATCTTCCAGCAGCACTGGCCGAGTATGTCGATCTGGTGCGTCGGTTGAATACGGATCGCCGTTTGCAGGCTTACCCCGGTTCGCCGTATTTCGCCTTGTGGACAATGCGCGAGCAGGATCGCTTGCGTCTTTTCGAGCTACACAGCAAGGACGCACGTCTATTGCAGGAAAACTTTCAGGACTCCGGAAAACAGGTCATCGTCGAGCCGACAGATGGCTTTGCCGGATTGAAGGCCTTGCTTCCACCACCATCGCGTCGCGCGCTGGTGCTGATTGATCCGTCCTACGAAGACAAGCAGGATTACGAGCGGGTATTCCACTCGTTGAAAGAGGCGCTGACGCGTTTTCCAGGCGGCACCTATGCGTTGTGGTATCCGCAACTCACCCGCCTTGACGCCCATGAATTGCCGCAGCGCCTGAAGCGCTTGCCGGCCAAGAGCTGGCTGCATGTTGCCCTGCGCGTCAGCGAGCCTTCCAAGGACGGCTTTGGTATGCACGGAAGCGGGATGTTTGTTCTCAACCCGCCATGGACCTTGCATGCCACGCTGGCCGAGGTGATGCCGTATCTGGTGCAGGTGCTTGGTTTAGATGCCGGTGCCGGCTTTACGCTGGAGCAGCAGGAAGGTTGATTGAGGCCTAGCGCTTCAGTCCACGAACTGGTTGTACTTGCGGCTTGATCCGTAGGACTTTTCGACCGGATACTTTGCGGCGTTCTTTTCGAGTTTGCTCAGTGCAGCTTCTTCAAGATCAATCCCCGCCTTGTCCGCAATGAGTAGCAAGTAGAGCAACACATCGGCGCATTCATCGCGTAGCGCCTCGTGCGCGCCTGAGTTGTTCATCAAGGTGGACATCTCGTCGTCAGTTTTCCATTGCGTGAGTTCAAGCAACTCCGCTGCTTCCAGATTGAGCGAGACGATCAGGTTGCGCAGAGTGTGAAACTGTGACCAGTTTCGCTGGTCACGAAATTTCAGCAGGGCCTGCGTCAATGCCGGGAGGCTCATGGCTCAACCAAAGAAACGCTGCTGGGCGTTGGCCGGAAGACTCATGCCCGTAGCGTGTGCGCGCGCCAGCAATTCCCAGTAATAACGGTACGAGGCGCGATCATGCAGCTTGCCTTCGTGGGCGATGGGGGCCCAATCCTTGTCCTGTGCGGCGATCACGATGGCCACTGCCGTTTCGACTTCGGAAAAATCAGGGCGCATGGCTTCGACAATCGGCATGATCTGGTTGGGGTGAATGCTCCACATGCGCAGATAACCGAATTCATTGCGCGCCCGTCGGGCATCGTTGCGGATCACATCAAGATCTTTCAGTTCGGTGGTGACGTTGTGCGTGGGGACGACGCCATTGGCTAGCGCTGCCGTAGTGATTTCACATTTGGCACGGGTGACCAGCGGGTGCTCGAATTGTCCCGGACTCTTCATTGCCGAACCGGGGATCGCGCCGTGGTGACCGGAGACAAAATCCATCAGGCCGAAATCCAGCGATTCGACGCTGGACAATGCGGCGATATCCCACGCTTCGCGCAGGGCACCTAGCGTTTCGATCAGCACGTGGACGGGAATCTCGCGGTTGAGACCGGCGGCAATTTCAGTTTGACGCAACGCGGCGATTTGGGCGCGGACATCGTCGACGCCACGCGGCTTGGGCAGTGTGATGAAGGGCAGGCGGGTACCGGCCAGAGAAACGAGAATTTCCATATCCTGCTGCCAATGTGGATGCGTAAAGTCGTGGATACGCGCAGCGACACGGCCGTGGCGATTGTCGTCGCTCATGATGATGCCGGCCGCCATTTCGGCGTGTTCGCGTTCGGCTCCGGCATGCGCACCATCCTCGCAGTCGCAGGTGATGTCAAAGATCGGTCCCAGTTCGTTCTGCAGTTGCAGCGCCTTTTTCATCAATTTTTCCGAGCCGGCATAATGATCTACAGCGGGTAGGATGGGGAAGGGCGTCTCGCCGGGGAAAAGAATGTCGCTGGGGTGTCGCATGGAAAAATCCCGGAGTGATTGCAATGCCTGCATTTTACCGCGACGAGGCCATTTTCAAGACGAAAAAAAGCCGCAGACACGCTGCGGCTTTTTTGGCTATGCCTGGTTTTCGCTTAGAGCATGCTCTTGACGGCTTCAGCTTCGTCGGTCAGTTCCTTGAGCGTCTTGTTGATTTTTTCTTGCGAGTATTCGTCGATTTCAAGACCCTGAATGATCTTGTAGGAGCCACCCTTGCACTCGCAAGGGAAGCCAAACACGATACCGGCCGGGATGCCGTAGGAACCGTCGCTCGGAACTCCCAGCGTGACCCAGTCGTCGGAGCCGAGTACCCAGTCATGGATGTGGTCGATGGCGGCATTGGCAGCCGATGCCGCCGAGGAGAGACCTCGCGCTTCAATGATGGCGGCGCCGCGTTTGCCGACGGTCGGCAGGAAAACGTCGTTGTTCCAGACTGGATCGTTGATCAGCGCCTTCACGCTGTCGCCGTTCGACGTGCAGTTACGATAGTCGGCGTACATCGTCGGGCTATGATTGCCCCAGACGGCCATTTTTTTCAGGCTGGAAACCGGGCGCCCGGCTTTTTTTGCGGCCATCGAAAGTGCGCGGTTGTGGTCGAGGCGGATCATGCCGTGGTAGTTGGCCGGGTTGGTACGGCCAACCTTGATGGCGGCTGAGCGGGCAATGTAGGCATTTGTATTTGCCGGGTTGCCGACGACGAGAACCTTGACGTCTTCTTTGGCGTTTTCGGCGATGGCTTTGCCCTGAACGGTGAAGATGGCACCGTTGGCGGTCAGCAGGTCGGCACGTTCCATGCCGGCAGTACGTGGACGAGCACCAACCAGCAGGCAGATGTCGGCATCTTTGAAGGCGGCGGCAGGGTCGTCGGTGGCAAATATGTCGGCGAGCAGCGGGAAGGCGCAGTCGTCGAGTTCCATGATGACGCCCTGGCAGGCCTTCTGGGCTTGCGGCAGATCGAGCAGTTGAAGTATGACCGGCTGGTCTTTTCCGAGCATTTCGCCAGAGGCGATACGGAAAAGAAGGCTATAACCGATTTGGCCGGCGGCGCCGGTAACAGCGACGCGAACTGGGGCTTTGGACATGGTGCGGCTCCTAATGGATAAAAACGAACTGGAATAAACCTGAGAACGGCGGATGTCTTGTCCGTAACGGGTTCGTTCAAGGTGGATAAAAACAATTTGGAATCATAAGAGCGAACGTCTGGCAGTGTCAATTGCCGGGATATCCAAAATTCAGTTATCTTCTGTCTTATATAAGATATTTGAAATAGGATGGACGTAATGGATTAAATGTGCTGAAATTCATCTCCATGAATAAGCCCTCGGCCATGCATTCCCCAACCTTCAGTCCTCTCTATCAGCAAATCAGGGGGCTGATTACGCGCGGTCTTGAGTCGGGTGAATGGGGGCCGGGTGACGTTATTCCCAGCGAGTCCGACTTGGCGGCTCGTTTTGGAGTCAGTCAGGGCACGGTACGCAAGGCCATCGACGAAATGGCGGCAGAAAATCTTCTGGTACGTCGTCAGGGCAAAGGCACTTTCGTAGCGACACACAATGATCCACGTTCATTTTTTCGCTTTCTTCGCCTTGCCGCCAATGAAGGTGAGTTGAAATCGCTGAAAAGCATTCCTCTGGAGTGCTGGCGCGCAAAGGCCGGGACCGATGTTGCCCGTACCCTCGCTCTGGAACCGGGGGCGCCGATCATCATCATTCGAAGGCTGTTGCGGTTTGGCGATCACCCCGCCGTTTTTGATGAAATCTATCTGCCCGGCGAGCTGTTTCCCGACCTGACAATGGATGTTCTCAAGTCGGGGGGGACGTCGTTGTACAGTCTGTTTGAAAATCGTTATGGCGTACGCATGATTCGTGCAGATGAACGTTTGCGAGCCGTAGCTGCTGACAGAGTAAGTTCGGATCTGCTTGATGTCGCTGAAGGAAGTCCCTTGCTGCTTGTTGAACGGGTTACCTTTACTTACGCCAACAAGCCCGTGGAATGGCGCCGGGGGTTTTATTCAACTCATGATTTCCACTATCACAATGAGTTGGGATGATGTGCTGTGCGCCGGATATCCGCAAAAAACGCATGTCACATGCTTGAACTTTAGCAGGTGTTGTTGGTCAGAGTGGCCATGTTTTACATCGCGTCTTTTTTGAAAAATGTCGATGACAACATCTTTAAATAGAATAAGAACTCGATAAATAAAGAGCTGATAACGCTCATAGGGAGGGTTTAATGGATGCCAACTCAGAATTGAATCGTTTGCGCTGGCGTTGCACGCACCGTGCGCTGGCGGAGATGGATTTGCTCCTCGGGGGATTCCTTGAGAAGCATTTTTCGACCTTGACACCGGAACAGTCTGCGGCATTTGTCATGCTTGCGGATATGGAAGATCTTGATCTTTGGCCTCTGATTACCGGCAAAAAAGAATGTGCTGATTCGGCGCAGGCCGAGGTTGTGGCTTTGATGCGGAACGTAAGATTAAAGTAAGGGAAGTGCCCCAGTATCGGGGCTTTAGTTGGATCGTGTGACTCAAAAACCTGATCGGAGAATTTTATGGCAAGCGAACGCAAGGCAACGTTGACTATTGAAGGGCATGATCCTGTTGATTTTTCGATAATGACGCCAGTACATGGCAATGACTGTATCGATATTCGCACCTTGGGAGCCAGGACCGGTCTGTTTACGTATGATTCTGGTTTCCTGTCCACTGCTTCCTGCAAATCAAAAATCACCTATATTGATGGCGACAAGGGCGAACTCCTTTATCGTGGCTATCCGATTGAGCAACTGGCGCAGCATTGCAACTTTCTCGATGTGGCCTACCTGCTGAAACACGGTGACTTGCCGAATGCCGAGGAAAAGCGGGATTTCGTTTCTATCATCAAGAAACACACCATGGTGCATGAGCAGATGGCGAAGTTCTATCAGGGCTTCCGTCGTGACGCACATCCGATGGCTGTGATGGTCGGTGTGGTTGGTGCGCTTTCGGCGTTTTATCATGATGCAGAAGACTTTTCCGATGCCGCGCACCGCAATGTCAGCTTCAATCGCATTGTGGCCAAGTTGCCAACCATCGTTGCGCTGGCCTACAAGTACTCGATGGGTGAGCCTTTCATGTATCCGCGCAATGATCTGGGGTACACGGCCAACTTCATGCACATGATGTTCGGTACGCCCTGCGAGGAGTACAAACCCAATCCGGTTCTGGTGCACGCGCTCGATACCATCTTTACCCTGCATGCAGATCACGAGCAGAATGCCTCAACGTCGACCGTTCGCCTGGCGGGTTCGTCCGGCGCCAATCCGTATGCCTGCATTTCGGCGGGAATGGGTTGTCTGTGGGGGCCGGCGCATGGCGGTGCCAACGAGGCTTGTCTAAAGATGCTCGAAGAAATCGGTGATGTGTCGCGTGTTCCTGAGTACATCAAGCGCGCCAAAGACAAGAACGACACCTTCAAGCTGATGGGCTTTGGACACCGGGTCTACAAAAACTTCGATCCGCGCGCCAAGTTGATGCGCGGTATTTGCGCTGATGTATTGAAGGAACAGGGCCTAGAGAATGACCGCCTGTTCAAACTGGCGATGGAGCTGGAAAAAATCGCCCTGGAAGACGACTACTTCATTGAGAAGAAACTCTATCCGAACGTCGATTTCTATTCGGGTATCGTCCAGAAGGCCATCGGCATTCCGACCTCGATGTTTACCTGCATTTTTGCGCTGGCCCGTACGGTTGGCTGGATGGTGCAGTGGGAGGAAATGATCTCCGATCCCGAATTCAAAATCGGTCGTCCCCGCCAACTCTACGTCGGGACGCCATTCCGCGACGTTCCGCCGATCCACCATCGCGAAGACTAAGCAAGAAGGCGGTGGAGATATCCACCGCTTTTTCCTTTCGGCTTCCTGCTCTCCATTGCCGCACTTGCGGCGCATGTCCAAGAAAACCTGACCACAGGCAACTGCCATGATGAATCAGCTGTTCGGAAATTCCCTCCTCTTCGGCGGCAACGCTCCCTTTGTCGAGGAGTTGTACGAAAACTATCTTGACAACCCCGCCGCAGTTCCCGGTGAGTGGCGAGATTATTTTGACAAGCTGGCTCAGCTGCCCAGTTCGGTTGCGCGTGACGTACCGCATCTACCGGTGGTCCACGCCTTTGCAGACCAGGCGATGAAAGGTGGCTACCGTTTCGCGGCCACGCGGCCGGTGGACGACAAGAAGCAGGTCAGCGTATTGCAGCTGATCAGCGCTTACCGCACCTTGGGAACGCGTTGGGCCAACCTTGATCCGCTCAAACGTGAGGCGCGGCCGGTAGTCAACGAACTGGAGCCTTCGTTCTACGGACTAACCGATGCCGATATCAACACGATATTTAACGCCGGGTCGTTCAAGGGGGTTTCCGAGCGCGCTACCTTTGGGCAAATTCTCGATGCATTGAAGGAAACCTACTGCAATTCGATCGGTGTTGAGTACATGTACATCAACAACATCAACGAGCGTCGCTGGGTGCAAGCACGCATCGAGCCCATCCGTGCCAAGAGCACTTACACGTCGTCCCAGAAACTGCGTTTCCTTGAGCGTTTGACGGCTGCAGAGACGCTTGAGCGCTATCTGCATACCCGCTACGTTGGTCAGAAGCGGTTCTCGCTGGAAGGCGGCGAGGCCCTGATTGTTGCAATGGATGAATTAATTCGCGTTGCCGGTGGTTTGGGGGTGGATGACATTGTTGTTGGCATGGCGCACCGCGGTCGTCTCAACGTACTGGTCAACACGCTGGGCAAAGAGCCGTCAATGTTGTTTGACGAATTTGAAGGCAAAAAGCCGCAGGATTTGACCTCCGGTGATGTCAAATATCACCTGGGCTATTCGTCCGATGTGACGACACCGGGAGGCCCGTGCCATTTGACGCTGGCCTTCAATCCCTCACATCTGGAAATCGCCAACCCCGTTGTTGCGGGCTCCGTTTACGCGCGCCAGCTTCGTCGCGGTGAGAACGGTCGCGAGAAGGTTCTCCCTGTGGTTGTTCATGGCGATGCCGCCGTTGCCGGTCAGGGTGTTAACCAGGAAATGCTCAATTTCGCGCAGACCCGTGGCTATGGAACGGGCGGTACGGTACACATCGTGGTTAACAACCAGATCGGCTTCACCACTTCTGATCCCCGTGACTATCGTTCGTCACCCTATTGCACGGCCATTTTCAAGATGGCGGATGCACCCATCTTTCACGTCAATGGTGATGACCCGGAAGCCGTGGCGTTTGTAACGCGTCTGGCCATGGAATTCCGTCAGGAATTCAGGAAGGATGTCGTGGTCGACATCTATTGTTTCCGTAAGCTTGGTCACAACGAACAAGATGAACCGATGGTCACGCAACCGCTGATGTACAAGCGCATTGCCGCCCATCCCGGAACACGTAAACTTTATGCGGACAAACTGGTTGCTGAAGGTGTGCTGACAGGAGTTGGACCGGACGACATGATTCAGGATTACCGTGACCACCTGGATCGCGGTGAGTTGCTCTACAACCCGGTTATTGCCGGCTACACCAATCCTATTGTGATTGACTGGTCACCTTTCCTGCCGAAAAAGTACATTGAGAACTGCGATACCACTGTTCCAGTCAAGGAAATTAGACGCCTTTCCGAACGCCTGGCCTCGATCCCTGAAAACTTTACCCTGCATAGCCGTGTCAAGAAAATCATTGATGACCGTCGCCTGATGGGCTTGGGCAGTATTCCTTTTGATTGGGGTATGGCCGAGAATCTTGCTTACGCATCACTGCTGGTCTCCGGCTATGGCATTCGCGTTTCAGGTGAGGACGTGGGGCGCAGCACCTTCTTCCACCGTCATGCGGTGCTGCACGACCAGCACCGCGAGACCTGGGACGAAGGTGACTACAGTCCTCTGGCCAAGCTTCAGGAAAAACAAGCGACATTCCAGTGTTTCGACTCGGTTTTGTCTGAAGAAGCCGTGCTGGCATTTGAATACGGCTATGCCACTTCAAATCCGTATGAGCTTGTGATCTGGGAAGCACAGTTTGGCGATTTCGCCAACGGGGCACAGGTGGTTATCGATCAATTCATCGCCTCCGGCGAGACCAAATGGGGCCGCGCCTGCGGCCTTGTCTTGCTGTTGCCGCATGGTTACGAGGGACAAGGGCCGGAACACTCCTCCGCGCGGATTGAACGTTTCATGCAGTTGTGCGCCGAAATGAACATGGAAGTTTGCCAGCCATCGACACCGGCCCAGGTTTTCCACATGCTGCGTCGACAGGCGATTCGCAAACAACGCAAGCCGCTGATCGTTTTTACACCAAAGTCGCTCCTGCGGCACAAGGACGCCGTATCAACCATGGATGAAATCGCCAAGGGCGAGTTCAAGCCAGTGATCGGCGAAGTGGATGCGCTTGATGCCAAGAAAGTGACGCGTGTCATCTTCTGTTCTGGCAAGGTCTACTACGAGCTCATTGCAGCGCGTCGCGCGAAGAACATCACCAACATCGCGATTGCCCGGCTTGAGCAGTTCTACCCCTTCCCGCGGGAAGCATTTGCGGCCGAACTCGCGAAGTACCCGAAAGCTACCGAGATTGTCTGGTGCCAGGAAGAACCGCGTAATCAGGGGGCATGGTACTGGATTGCTTCGCGGCAGCATCTGGATCGTTCATTCAACAGCAAACAGCATCTGTTGTTGGTCTCGCGTCCGGCGTCTCCGTCCCCGGCAGCGGGGTATTACAGTAAGCACAACGCACAACAAAAAGCGCTGATCGAGTCCGCACTGGGCGAAATCGGGCCATACAATCCCGCTTAATTCGGAGTCAACATGATCATCGACGTCAAAGTTCCACAGCTGTCAGAGTCAGTCGCTGAAGCGACCCTCGTAACCTGGCACAAGAAGGTCGGCGAAGCCGTATCGAGAGACGAAAACCTGATCGACATCGAGACTGACAAGGTCGTTCTTGAACTTCCAGCACCGATGAGCGGTGTGTTGGTGGAAATCCTCAAGCGGAATGGAGATACGGTCGCAGCTGACGAACTCATTGCCCGTATTGATACCGAGGCGTCCGCTACAGTTGTGTCATCCGCTCCTGCGACTAAGGAAGCGCCAGTGGCACCAGTACCGGCGCCTGCGCCTTCTCCAGTATCAAAATCAGCGTCCGGGGTCGCCATGCCCTCAGCGCGCAAGATACTTGACGAGAAGGGTGTACAGGCAGCCAACGTGGCGGGTAGCGGTCGCGGTGGCCGCGTAACCAAGGCGGATGCGCTCGCGGTTGCCCAGCCTCAAGTGGCAGTTCCCGCACCCGTAGTAGCGCACGCTCCGAAACCTGCTTCGGTGCCAGTGCCGTCAGTATCGACACTGGCACCAGCGCCGTCCGTTTCGATTGCGCTTGGTGATCGTCCTGAACAGCGTGTGCCGATGTCCCGCCTGCGCGCACGCGTGGCCGAGCGGCTGGTTCAGTCGCAGTCTACCAATGCCATTCTGACCACGTTCAACGAGGTCAACATGGCGCCGGTCATGGCATTGCGCAAGCAGTACGGCGAGAAATTCGAGAAAGCGCATGGCGTACGCCTCGGCTTCATGGGCTTTTTCGTCAAGGCCGCCGTGGCCGCGCTGCAGAAGTTCCCGATCATCAACGCTTCGGTGGATGGCAACGATATCGTCTATCACGGCTATATCGACATCGGGGTTGCTGTCGGCAGCCCGCGCGGCCTGGTTGTTCCGATCCTGCGCGATGCCGACCAGATGAGCATAGCGGACATCGAGAAGAAGATCGGTGAATTTGGACAGAAGGCCAAGGACGGCAAGCTGTCGATGGAGGACCTGACTGGCGGAACCTTCTCGATCTCGAATGGCGGTGTTTTCGGCTCAATGCTGTCGACGCCGATCATCAACCCGCCGCAGTCGGCAATTCTCGGCATCCATGCCACCAAGGATCGTGCCGTGGTCGAGAATGGCCAGGTTGTGGTTCGCCCGATCAACTATCTCGCCATGTCTTATGACCACCGCATCATCGACGGCCGTGAAGCGGTGCTTGGTCTGGTGATGATGAAGGAAGCGCTTGAAGATCCGGCACGCATGCTGCTCGGCGTTTGATACGAACAATTAACCTCATTCAACACAGAGAACTATGTCCAGACAATTTGATGTGCTTGTTATCGGTGGTGGCCCAGGTGGCTACGTGGGTGCCATCCGCGCGGCTCAGCTCGGTTTCAATGTGGCCTGTTGCGAATCAAATCCGTACGCTGATCCGAAAGGTGAGCCGCGACTTGGCGGCACCTGTCTGAATGTTGGCTGTATTCCGTCCAAGGCGTTGCTGCATACCTCGCACTTGTTTGAAGAAGCCAGCCACGGATTTGCCGCACAGGGTATTTCCGTAGGGACGCCGAAGATAGACGTGCCGACGATGATCGGTCGCAAGAACACCATCGTCAATCAACTTACCAGCGGCATCAAGGGCTTGTTCAAGAAAAACAAGGTTACCCTGTTGAATGGTCTCGGCTCATTTGTTGCTCAGTGTGAAGGTGGATGGCAAGTCAAGGTCGGCGAGGAAATTGTCGAAGCCAAACAGGTAATCATAGCGACCGGTTCGAGGGCACGCCATCTACCCGGGATCACGGTGGATAACAAGATCGTTTGCGACAACGCTGGCGCGCTGGATATCGACGCTGTGCCCAAAAAGCTGGCGATTATCGGTGCCGGTGTAATCGGTCTCGAAATGGGGAGTGTCTGGCGCCGTCTTG
>JAIFNM010000298.1 GCA_020047725.1 Betaproteobacteria bacterium | reverse complement strand
TTTCCCATGCCAACAATAGAACGAAGCGCCGCTTCCTCCCGAATCTGCAGTACCGCCGTTTCTGGGTTGAAAGCGAAAACCACTGGGTGCGCCTGCGCGTATCCACCGCTGGCCTGCGCACTATCGACAAAAACGGTATCGACGTTGTGCTCGCTGATCTGCGCGCACGCGGCGAAATCTGATAAGGAGCTGCCGCCATGCGTGAAAAAATCAAACTGGAATCGACTGCGGGAACAGGTCATTTCTACACCACCACCAAGAACAAGAAGACCATGCCCGGCAAAATGGAGATCAGCAAGTATGATCCCAAGGTCCGCAAACATGTGATGTACAAGGAAACCAAGCTGAAGTAATTCGGCCAGGCTTCAAAGAAAACCTCGTGTTGTTGGCGAGGTTTTTTTTCGTCAATCGCTGTTGAGCGGCTTGATGAGCTATGAGTTGTTGGCGAGATGCTATTCGGGCCGAAAACCGAGAATTGAATGCCTGGGGGCGGCTTTGATGTCCATTGATTCCTGAAATATGACCGTTGATCTTCTTCTGCTTGAATAGCATCAAGGCTTGCGTTAGTTTCACCAAATACCATTGCTAATGTTGGTGCGAGAAATGAAAGCTTTCATGCGAGGCTTTTCCCTGGTTGAACTTATGGTGACGATTGCGGTGCTGGGTGTGATTACAGCCATCGCGATTCCGAGCTTCAATGAAATTCTTGATTCATCAAGACGGTCTTCGGTTGCGGGTGAATTGGTTTCGGATTTCGCACTGGCCAGAACAGAGGCTGCGCGCCGTGGGAAGCGGGTTACGGTCTGTGTTTCTAGCGACGGGGCAACGTGTTCAAGTTCTGCAACTGACTGGAACTCAGGCTGGATTGTTTTTTTCGACGTTACAGCCGACGGAGTGCTTACGACAGCGGATGGGGACGAACTGTTGAGGAGGAGGGATGCGCTTTCTGGTGGCCTTTCGTTCGTTTCCTCGAGTTTTGCCGCCACTGGCAGAATTCAATTTCGTCCATCCGGAGCAGTTGATTCGGGAGGCAATCTATTGTTGTGCAAACTTGGGAAATCGGGAGCCAATGGTCGTCGGGTTTCCCTAAGTCCCTCGGGGGCCGTGATCAGAACTACTGGAGTGACCTGTCCATGAGAGGCGTTGTTTACTATTGTGGAAAACCGGAACACCAAAACGACGCGTTCGCAAGGCAACGTGGTGCGATTCTCGTTGAGGCGATGGTGACCATTGTGATCACCGCTGTTGGCCTGCTTGGCATCGTCGGTATGCTGGTTGCGGGCATAGCGTCAAGTAACAAGAGCCTATACAGGTCTTCGGCGGTATATATGGCGAACGAGATTTCCGAACGGATGAGATCCAACGTCGCTGGCGTAAAAGCGAACGCGTATGCTGTCGCTGGCAGCAATACAAAAGTATGCCGAACATCTCCGAGTGTCCCTATTCCATCGACTTGTACGTCAGCCGAACTGGCGGATTACGATGTCTATGATTGGAAGGCTCAAATCGGGAGATCGCTTCCGGGGGGCACTGGAACGATAGCGAATGTCAGCGGGGTGTCCTGGGCTTCCGACAAGAATCAATATGAAATAACCGTATCCTGGCTGGAAGATAAAACGACTGCAACTCAAATGAACTTCAAGCTGAGGTTTGAGCCATGAGGACGATACCGCCTTTTTCTTCGAGCGTGTCGCAAAAGGGTTTCACGCTGACCGAGTTGATGGTGGGTTTGACGGTTTCGCTGATTCTGGTGGCGATGATTGCGCAAATCTATGTTGGGGCAAAGACGACCTATCGCTACCAGACCGAGTTGGCGGGGATACAGGAGTCTGGTCGGTTTGCGCTGGAGTTGATCTCGCAAGATGCGAAAAGCGCGGGTTTCCAGGGGTGCGGCGATGTTGGTGTGGTCGCTAATGTATTGAACAGTTCGACTGCTTCCTGGTGGCTGGATACAAGCAGACCTATCCGCGTGTTTAATTTAAACACGGGATTCCCTGCGGATTTTTCAAACGTTGTCACCACAAGTGACGCGGTGACCTTTATCCGTTCCGACAGCGTGTCAGAACGTTTGGTTACTGCCCACGATCCGGCGGCGGCAACATTTACTGTTTCTGCTGTGCCCCCGTTTGAACAGGGAGCTTTGCTGCTAGTGACCGACTGTCAGAGTTCGGCCTTTTTCCAGATGACTGGGCCGGTACCGCCCAGTCCGCCACCACTCATTCCAACGAATGTCACGATTGAGCACAATGCCACTGGGGCAGACTTTACTCCAGGGAACTGCAAAAATAGTCTGGGTTTAAGTTGTGGTTCAATTCCAGGGCCGACTAAAACGTTCGGTCCGGGGTCTCTGGTTTCTCGCATTGCCTCTAATGCTTACTTCATTGCGCCGTCACAATCTCCGGGTGCTAGGAATTCTCTATATACGCGTCATCTTAATCCGATAGGAAAAATTGTTGGCACGACTCTGGTCGAGATAGTGCCGGGTGTCGAAGCCATGAAACTTTCCTATGGTGTTGATGATGACGGCGACCTGTCAGCCAATCGTTTTCTCCTTGCCAATGACGTTGAATCACTGGGGCTGCTCAATCGGGTTGTGAGCATGCACGTGGAAATACTGGTTCGATCCCAGGAGGATGGTCTGGCCTCAACTAGTCAAACCCTAACGTTTAATGGTTCATCTTGGCCTGCACCAGACAGGCGCATCTACAAGGTGTTCAGTACCACACTCAATCTGCGGAATCGTTCTTCATGAAAACCAATTTCTCCTGCTTCGCTGCGTCAAGCGCAAGAAAGAACGAGGGTGGTTTTGTTCTGGCGACAGCGCTGATTTTTCTCGTTGCGCTTACGATTCTTGGCGTAAGCGCCTTGGGCGTCAATACGCTGGAAGAAAAGATGCTCGGCTATTCGCGTGACCGGCAACTGGCCTTGCAGGCGGCCGATGCCGCGCTTCGTGATGCGGAGAGGTATCTGCTTTCGGGGAATATCACAGGTGCGACCAACTTCGTGCCCGACTGTTCAAGTGGCGGGTTGTACCAGATTCGGACTTCGGGGAAGCCAATTTGGGCGGCGCTGGAGAATGAAGTGGCCTGTAAGGATGCTGCATGGGCTGGTGAAACATCCGCAGTCAATGCAGCCGACGGTAAGTCGTTCAAATACGGGGCCACGCGCGGTTCCCCTCACGTTGTGAATGGGGTCGGCGATTTCAAACCGGGTGATACGTCAAGTTCGGGTGGCCTGGTACGTGCAGTTGCCTCTCAGCCCCGGTTCATCATTGAGGTTATTCCCATTTCTTCAACGAGTGGGAAAGGGTCTGGCAGTTTGGTGGTCGGCCGTGGTCCTGGATCTCCCATGTATGTATATCGTGTTACGGCCGTAGGTTTTGGTCAGAGACTGACTAGTCGCGTTATGCTGCAAGCGGTTTACCGCCCGTAGTTTCTGGAAAGGAAATTTACATGTCCACTACGTACCGATTCTCCAAACCGACAAGCACGGCCCTGACGGCCTTTGTGCTTATGTTTGCATTTATTTCCAAGAGCTCATACGCGCTGAACCTCGCCGATCAGCCTCTATTTTTGACGCAGAACGAGCCCCCGCTGGTCATGCTGACCATGGGTCGAGATCACCGGCTCTACTACGAGGCGTATAACGATGCGTCTGATCTCAATGGCGATGGTGTGCTTGATTATATATATAAGCCCGCACAGATTGATTACTACGGCTATTTCGATTCGCTCAAGTGTTATACCTATGACGGTGCGAAGTTTATTCCCAGTTCAGTAACGACAGTCGCCGCACTGAAAAGATGCACGGGCACCAGTGAATGGAGTGGCGACTGGCTGAATTACAACACCATGACGCGCATGGATACCCTGCGCAAAGTGTTGTACGGCGGAACGCGATCAACGGATACTGGCGGCGTATCCGCAGAGACCATTCTTGAGCGAAGCTTCATCCCGCAGGATTCTCACACCTGGGCAAAGAAATACGAAAGCGTTGCGGTTGATGGTTACGATATTCAGGACTACACGCCGCTTGGCCTCCCCAATGCCGGCCAGCGCCACCTGTTCGGTAATGTCACTCTCAATTCTGTCAACGATGCTCCCTTCCTGCGAGTGTTAACCAACGTCATCTATCAGCCTTGGGAGTGGGCCTCGATTGAGCGTCCGGTTCTCGGCAATCAATGTGCGACGGGGAATAATAGTCGCCAGGCGTGCACTACCGGTGGCGGTGGTGGTGGTTCGGCGTGGACCACCAATCCCGATTCGTCCAATGGCCTGACGTGGTCGGACTTTACCCGAACTACGTACGACCTGAAGTTGCAGCATGTCGCAGATCCCACACCTTTTCCGGCCAATCACATCGAATTCAATGAGCTTGTGACCAACTGGGCGTTGGATACGAAAATAATCCCAACACCGTATCTGCTCGGGAGTGATCGACCGAATCAGAGCGCCCCGATTGAGTGCACATCAAACTGCAATCCAGGTACGGCTCCGAATACTCAGCAAGATAACTTCATGACAATCGTCACGGGTGAGTTTAAAACGAAAAATGACGATGCGGCTACAGGGCTCTATAGATTTTTCATAAACGGCGATGATGCCGTCGATATGCAGATTATTGAC
This sequence comes from Betaproteobacteria bacterium, assembly GCA_020047725.1. Taxonomy (GTDB): domain Bacteria; phylum Pseudomonadota; class Gammaproteobacteria; order Burkholderiales; family Rhodocyclaceae; genus Propionivibrio. The sequence goes on along the minus strand of JAIFNM010000298.1, from coordinate 6,701 downwards.
GCTGCCGGTCTAACAGTGGCGCGTATTGGTTACTACGGTGGGCATGGATTTGCGGGGTCCGATCCGGGAACACTTTGTGCCGATCCATTGGCAACGACTTCGGCGTGTTATGCCACGGCGACACTTACAAAAGATACCTGGTACAAGTTCAAGATTCGTCATGTGGAAAAGACTGGAGGCGAAGGCTACCGCCTTAGATGGTATCGTCCGGACACCAGTTCCTGGGAAACGATTACCGGAGGCGCAAACGGTGTCAGTGCGCGCGGTCTGCTCTGGTCAGAAACGGCGGGAGCAGGGAGCGGGGATTTCTACCGCAGTGCGTACAGGCTGAACTCGCATTTTTCCGGCGTGCCGGCAAGTGGGGACTTTGATTCGAGCGGGCATCCAGTGAATCGTACCGGCATGGATTTGCTCGAAACGACCTACACCGCCGTGTCGGCGAGTGTTGCAATCAAGTTTGGTTCCGGGTCGGTAACAAGCATCGATTGCAAATCTCCGACCTGCAATCCGTACAACGCACAGCAGGACAAATACCTGACGGTTATAAGCGGTAGCGTCACGGTGAGCACCGAAGACGATTACAAGTTTGCGGTAGATGGCGACGACTCAGTCGAGTTGCTCGTCGACGGGAATTTGGTTGCTGGCAAGTATGGCGCAGGAGGCTTTGCCAACAATACAAACTATGCTGGGGTTGTGCATTTGACCTTGGGTTCGCACACGATTGAGTATCGTCATATGGAAAGTACCGGCGGCGACGGTTACAAGATGCAATGGCAGAAGAGCGGCGGCGGTGCCGCAATGACTGACTATATCGTGCGAGTCAAAGTCTGCGATAGCGCCATGCCGGAATCCAATTGCAAGACCTACGCTGGTTCGACATCAAAGCCAACCGGCCTGTTGCACAAATACGGCGAGGGCAACGGGATGTATTTCGGTTTGCTCAGCGGGAGCTTCATCAATAACACGAAAGGTGGTGTGCTGCGCAGAGCCATAGGCTCGATCGAAGACGAGCTCAACACCGATGGGACCTACAAGAACCCGAGCACAAGCTATAAGTTGAACGGGATTATCGCGACCATCGACCGACTACGGATTGACGGGTTCAATTATGCAAGCCATGCATACGAAAACTATGATTCAGCGGTGGTTACAGATTCTTGCGGCTGGATCACTACGAGTCCGATGACGGCTGGCAAGTGCCAGAACTGGGGTAGCCCGCTTGGGGAAATGATCTATGAGGTCGTCCGATACTTTTCCGGCAAGGCCTCGCCGACCACCGGATTTTCCTACAGCAGCTCGGATACCAAGATACGGGACAACCAGCTTGGGCTGGCTCTGGCGACCTGGAGTGATCCCTATCGTACGACGGGTGGATATCCGTACTGCTCAAAACCTTACGCATTATTGATCAACGACGTCTATCCGTCCTTCGATTCCGATTCTGTGCCTGGAAGCAAGTTTTGCATGGAAGAGGACCAGACGTCCTACGCGTGTAGCGGGGGGACGACCTTTACCGGAGACCTGTCCGGGCTTGACGTGGAAACCGAAGGAACGCGCATCTGGAATCACGAGTTCGGCACCGGGACGACCAAGAGCGTTTTCATCGGGCAAGCCGGCGCGGCCTATGACAATGCGCCGACGCCGAAAAGCGTCACAACCTTCGGAAATCTGAGGGGCCTTGCACCTTCGGATCCGACTCGCCAGGGGAGCTATACGACCGCTGAGGTTGCTCATTGGGCGAAGCGCACCGATTTAAGTTCAGCGCCAGATGACCAGAAGCTTTCGACTTTTTCTGTCGCACTTGCTGCTCCTTTGCCCGAGATCAATGTGCCTGTCGGTTCAAAGACCGTTAATTTCGTTCCGTTTGCCAAGTCAGTGGGCGGATCCAGTATCAATGCGGCCTCAAACAAGTTCCAGCCGACCAACCAGATTGTCGATTTTTACATTGAGTCGATCAAAAACTCGTGGAAGAAAAACATCAGCGGTTCTGAAGTAAGCTGCCTGACCGCATCATCAGCAGACCTGACGGCCAATCCCAATGATTGTGATTCGACGGTTAATAGCGGGCGCCCGTACTATAAATTCCGCATCAATTATGAGGACGTTGAGCAGGGTGCGGACCACGATATGGACGCGATAGCAACCTATGAAGTTTTCCTCAATGCGAACGATACGATTTCGGTCAAGGTCTCTTCAGACTATGCCGCTGGTGGAATGATTCAGCATATGGGTTATGTCGTTTCCGGAGGCGTTGAGACAGATGCAGGCGGTACGCCAATAGCGGGTTCGAGCAATGGGATCTATCTCAATGTGCGCGATTCCGACACGGGTACCGGAAGTGATCCTGATTATTTCCTCGATACGCCGAATACGGCAGGGACGGCTCTTCCTCTCAATTCGTCGCGCTATTTCAAGGCAGATTCCACCTCGAGCGCGGCGTCCTTGCTGAAGGATCCGCTCTGGCTTGCAGCGAAGTACGGGGGATTTAGCGAGGATGGCGTCATTGATAACTTGCCTGATTCGATAGCTGCAGTGCCAGCAAATCCGTCGGGGACTCCGCCTACTTTAGCGATTCCGTATTCTTCGGAATGGGATGCAGATGCAGATGGCGTTCCGGACAACTATTTCCTCGTGGTCAATCCGCTCAAACTTGAAGACCAACTTGGCAAGGCCTTGGAGAAGATAAAAAAAGATGCTGGTTCGGCTTCTGCACTGGCTACCAATTCGCAATCGTATCTTCAAGGTGGCCAGACTTTGTATCAGGCAAAGTTTTCGAGTGAAGGCTGGGGGGGGGAGTTGAATGCTTTTTCGGTCGCCACGAATGGCACTCTGACACCAATAACTACCTGGGCAGCGCATTCGACTCTGTCAAATCAGACACCCTCCTCACGGATGATCCTGACTTATGACAAGGATCTGACAGCAATAGATGCCAATGGGCGGCTCTTGCGTGGTATCCCCTTCAAATGGGCAAGCATGACCACTTCGGGCGCGCTCCAGAACGCTCTGAATATGACCATGGGGGGGACGACCGATACGTTGGGCGCAGACCGCGTGAGTTACCTTCGAGGTGATGTAGTCACAGGGATGCGAGATCGACCTTTGGTGAAAGGGACTAATACGAAAAACCTGCTGGGGGATATCGTGAATTCAGCGCTCCAGTATGTTGGTGCGCCCGCTTTCGGCTATTCGGAAGCGTCATACGGGGCCTTCTACGATGCGCACAAGACTCGAAAGGCAACGCTCTATGTAGGAGCCAATGACGGCATGCTGCACGGTTTTGACGTAGATACAAGCGCCGAAGTACTCGCTTACGTGCCTTATGCACTCTACGGCGGTAGCCGCTTGAGCAAGCTGACGTCGCCCGATTACGGCAAGACCAGTAATCCCCATGGCTATTTTGTCGATGGAACGCCGAATGTTGGCGATGTCTGCGGTGGAAGTTGTGCTGCTGCGTCTGACTGGAAGACGATTCTGGTCGGCGGACTCAATCGCGGTGGGCAGGGCATCTACGCGCTCGACATTACCGACCCGGCGAATTTTACGGAGGCAAACGCGGCAACCACAGTCTTGTGGGAATTTACCGACGATATGGACGACGCAACGGTGGCTACACCCAGTCCGTTTGGCTTTACGGATGATGCAACAACTCGTTATGGCCTTGGCTATACCTATAGCCAACCGGCTATCGTCCGGATTTGCACCCAGCGCGCTTCTTCTATTCCACCAACGGTGTATTGCGAGCCCGCTAACCGTAAGTGGGTCGTCGTTTTTGGTAATGGCTACAACAGCGCGGCGACGGGGAATGCAAGCACATCGGGTTACGCCATGCTTTATGTACTTGATGCGCTGACCGGCAAATTGCTGACAAAGATTAGCACCAGAACTGGCGACACCAGTGGCGGAGGCTCCAATGGTCTTGCAACTGTTTCTCCTGTTGATATGGATGGCGATACTGTAGCGGACTATGTTTACGCTGGTGATATGAAAGGGAATATGTGGAAGTTCGATCTATCGGGCGTGAATCCGACGGATTGGTCCGTTGCCTATGGCTCGGCATCGACTCCATTGCCTCTCTATATCGCCAAGAGTGATACGGCGGTATTGCAGCCGATCACTACGCCGCCGGAAGTGGCCTACCATCCGCTCGGTGGGACAATGGTTCTGTTCGGAACCGGGAAGTATCTGGAGGCTTCTATTGATCCAGCATCAACAGCGCAGCAGACGTTCTACGGCATTCGGGATAACGGAAGCTTAGTGACCCCGTCGGATCGGTCGAATCTGCAGCAACAAACGATCGATGTGACAAACAATGCAACGTCCATTGGTGTGTTGAATGCTGGAAGTGCCAGTCTGATAAGCGAGAGTGACTGGACAACCATAAAAGGTTGGTACATTGACTTGCCGGAAACTGGAGAGCGAGTCGCTTATGCACCGAGACTTTACGGCAAGGTTCTGTACTTCCCGTCACTTGCCCCAAATTCCGCTGCGTGTTCTTTCGGCGGTGATTCGTGGGACTATTTCGTTAATTATCTGACTGGCGGTGCCCTCGAAATCTCACCGTTCGCTGGAGTGGCACAGGTGACGACCTCAAGCGGATTTGCTGTTCCGGTCAGGCGTCAGTCACAAGTCGGAATCTCGCCAACAGGCACGTCTATTTCAATGGGGGGTGGGAAGGGCTTTATGTTCAAGACGGGTTCCAAAGATGTGCCTCCGGAGGGCTACGGTACCAACCTCGGTAGTACCCAAGGGCGTCGAGTGGCTTGGCGTGAAATGATGACAGACTAAGTTTAGGACGTAAAATGAGTCGAATTGAGCGTGGATTTACCCTGGTTGAGTTGATGGTTGTTGTGGCAATTGTCGGGATACTTTCGGCAATCGCCATACCGGCCTACTCAGAGTACGTAATGAAAGGCCGGCGCACCGATGGGCGGAGCGCATTGCTGGATACAGCCGGGAGACTTGAGCGCTATTACAGCGAGAATGCTCGCTACACGACGGCTGTTGGGACCGGCGTTTGTGCAGGCGTTGTACCAGCAGAATCGCCTGACAAGTATTACGCCCTGACAAGTACAGCGCCTGTATGTACAGACAGCACCTTTTTGCTAACTGCGGCTCCACAAGGTGTGCAAGCAACTGACAAGTGCGGCTCGTTGACCCTGACTCATGCTCAAGTAAAGGGGTTTAGTGGAACAGCGAGTAGTTGCTGGTGATGGCGTTGTGCAAAAAGAATGAGTGGCAATATCGATCATCGTGATCAGACGTTAAGGTTGCTGCTGTGTCTTCTTGTCTCTATTGTGTTTCACCTGTCGTTTATTGTTTCTGGCAGATTTTTTTCAAAGACATCAGAAACTTCTGGCGTTAGGGCAAGGGCAATAATCGAGGTTGTGTTGGCTTCTCGTGAGTCCAGATCAGAGATTGGCCAGTCTGAGCAGCCTAGCGAGATGACTATTCCAGAGGCTACCCTGTCGGTTGATACAAAAGAGAATGTGAGTTCAACAGCTGATAAGGCCGCAGCTGAAAGCGAAGAGGTGGAGCAGGCTAGCAAACCGGCTGGCCTGGTTGATTCGGACCGTTACCATGTTCGTAGCGAGCTATCACAAGCGCCTAAAGTGATCAATGACGTGCTGATCACGGCTCCGCCGACCAAAGGGGATTTTGCGTGGAGACTTCGAATTCGCCTATTCCTGTCGGAGTATGGGTTTGTGGATCGACTTATTGTCGAGGATTCGACAGCGCCTGTGTATGTGGAAGAAGATGCGATCAAGCAGTTTCGCTCTGCTCGTTACTCGCCAGGCTCTATTGATGGACGACAAGTGAAAAGCCAACTGGTAATTGATATCACCGAGCCGTAGGTGATGATGCGACATTTTGAGTCGACGCGAACCAGGCGGCAACAGCCAGTCAGAATCAGCGCTGTAATTCCCTCGGCAGCGAAAATGTCACATTCTCCTCAACGCCTGTCAGTTGGCTGACCTGACCGGTTTGTCCGCCGGATAGCCTATTCACGACGTTCTTTACGAGCACTTCCGGTGCCGAAGCGCCGGCTGTTACGCCAATGCGCTTGGAGCCTTCGAGCCAGGCCGGATCAATCTGCTCGGCCTGATCAATCAAATAGGCCTTTGTTCCGAGCAACTCGGCGACTTCCCGGAGACGATTCGAGTTGGAACTGGTCTGGCTGCCAACGACGAATACCACGTCGGTTTGGGTGGCGAGGTCCTTGACGGCATCCTGGCGGTTTTGGGTGGCGTAGCAAATGTCGTCGCGGCGCGGGCCGATGATCGCGGGAAAGTGTTCGCGCAGAGCGGAAACGACTTTTTCAGCGTCGTCGACTGACAGGGTGGTTTGGGTTACATAGCAAAGTTTATCGGGATCGTTGACTTTGAGCTTCTGAACATCGGCAACGGTCTCGACGAGGTACATGCCTTCCGGGCTTTGCCCCATCGTGCCTTCAACCTCGGGGTGGCCCTTGTGGCCGATCATGATGATTTCTCGGCCTTCCTTGCGCATGCGGGCGACTTCGTTGTGGACCTTGGTGACCAGTGGGCAGGTGGCGTCGAAAACGTTGAGGCCGCGTATCGCCGCTTCTTCGCGGACGGTTTGCGAGACGCCGTGGGCGCTGAAAATGACCGTGCTGCCCTTGGGAACAACCGCCAGGTCGTCGATGAAGACGGCGCCTTTGGCACGCAGGTCGTCGCAGA
>JAIFNM010000030.1 GCA_020047725.1 Betaproteobacteria bacterium | reverse complement strand
CAAGCGTCATTGCAATCAGCTGTATGACTCACCGGGGCGTGAGTCTATGCTCACCACGGCTAACGGCTTGTTTGAGTGTGTTGCTTGGATGAAAAGTGACGACGCGACGTGCCGTTACCATAACCTCTTGTCCTGTCATCGGATTCCTGCCGGGACGTTCGACCTTGTCATGCGTCTCGAAACTTCCGAAACCGGAAAGTTTGACGACTTCACCACCAACCAGACAGGCGCTGATCTCTGAGAAAAAGGCGTCGACCATCGCTTTGGCTTCGCGCTGGTTCAGACCGACACCGTCCACGACAGTTTGAGTCAGTTCGGCTTTTGTGAGTGTCATGGAGATTTACGGCGGGAAAGGGAGAAATGATAACAATCACCCACACGTTTCGGTTGCCGGTTGGCTGAAATATGTCGATCGGCCCGTCAGAGACCCAACAGTTTCAGCAGACCGTCGACAGTCGACTCGTTTAACAACGGCGGCGGTACGCACTGACCTTCCGCAAACTAACGGTAGACCGCGCCCAGCGACACAAACCGCTTGGGCCACGTCGTTCGCAGTTGGCCCACCGACAACCGTTGAGACAACGCAACAGCGTCCTGTGCGCGGTCGTGCGTGCGCGCAATGTCGATTCCTTTGCCCAAGAAAATCTTGCGATCACGGTCAAAGGTGTATGCGGGGTAATGCTTGCGCAGGTCATTCCCGACCCTCCACAAGCTGTATTTGGCGAAAGCGCCAGCATTTAGGTCTGCAACGTCATCGTCAGGCAATTCAGCAAGCAATGTGCTGGACAGTCCCAGGTCGTGAAGTGCGCGTTCCAGAATCTCGCCCGCGGTGCTGACAGTCCATTCCTTTGAGTTTTCCCGACCGTGATCTTTCAGCGTCGGGGTGCGCTCCGTCACTTCAAAGCGCACGATCTTCTCCGCGAGACTCAACAGTTTGGGGTAGTACGGTAGGCCCAACGACTTTCCCTTAGCCTGCATCTCACGGTATTTGTTGTAAAACTTCAGCGTGCTGCGCGATGAATTCTTCCCCAAATATAGGGTTTCAATGCCGTCTGGCCCTTCGTGCACAACGATGTTGTGTCCATGGTCAAGAAGGTGTTCACGCAGCAGGTCCATGGTTTCCACGACCTTGGTCTGCGATCCAACGAGAAAACAGCCGTTTACATCGACACGGGACAACAACACCCCGCGCTCGGTGTAAAACGCAGCATCACGCTCCGTAAACGTCAGCCCATGGCGTTTGTAGATCAACTTCAAGACACCAAGGACAATCCGACCAAGGTTATTTGTGCCAAAGAGGTTGTGGCCCACGAGATATTTCATGGGGGATATGTCCCAACTCATCCTCCGTGTTTCAACATCGACCACGGTCTTGAAGCTTCCATAGGGCGTTTTTACTCTTGCCCAGATACTTGATAAACCTTTGGTGTCGGCGGCCAATACGGCTTGGAACAACCGCTTGGTCATCGGTGCACTTGCACTAATCCAGTCAATCATGGTATGTAGTCCTTTGGTACAGCCTTACTGACAACGAGATTCAGGTAGTGGTCAATTGGTTGAGAAGGGTTGTGCAGCGGTTACAAATTGTGGGTAGCGAGGGGTATTACAGGCTGGTCGAGCACGCTAGTTGGCGGAAACGCGAAGATTCCACCAGTTCTCATGGACTCAATTGCCAGTCTCTTGTCACATTGTCACATCGGAAAATTGAGGTGTGACAATGTGACAACCCCTTTATCGGCATATCAATCGAAGCGCACATTTTCGGGAATGGCAACGAATGATTTGCGTTCTTCAGTGCCAGGGACGCGCACTTGGTACTGGTTACCACGCTTGGTGGTCGTGATCAGAAAACCGGCATCTGAAAGAATCTTGAAAGTCACACCACCAAAATTCTTGACGAACAGGCGGTAGAAGACGTTTGGCAAAAAGAGGAAAAGCTCGCCGTGGCGCTTCGACTTGTACCTGTAGCCATAAACGGATGACAGCTGCTTCTCATCGTTGAATGACCTCAGATCAGCGAAGCGGTTCGTGTTTTCGTCCAGGCAGCCACGCACTTCACTAATGATCTGTGCCGCCAGAGGCGTAGTACCTGAAATTTGCCGCGCAATGTGCTCCTGAAAGACAAGACCAAATGCGGCGATTATTTCCTGTCGCTTGAGAGGCAAGATTCCCAATTTTGATGCAACCAGACCAGCCCAAGCCGAAAACGACAACGCGTCCAGGATGCGATTGTTGACGCGATCATGAGCGGACTTGCCAGCCAGCGCGGCAATTTCGGCCGTTACTTTAGACAGTGCGGTATCGTAAAAACGAAAAACCTTGGACCAATTTTCAGACAACGCGGAAATCCATGCAGGCCATGCCGCGCCGTAATATTTGCTCGAATTCCTCCCCAGCTCCTTGGCGAATTCATCTGGATATTTGCAGCCGTGTAAATGGTGAAATGCCCCATATTCAGCGTCGCACACAATCTCGAACAGCCGCGAGTAGACCATATCCACGGCAAGACGTTCATTGCTGAGGATCATCGTGGCAGCGAGTTCATTCCCATGCGTCTGCCCGCTTTTCATGCGCCCAGCACCTTCTGCGACATCAAATACCAAGTCGATAAATGTGTCGGGACTGTCGTTTTGACGGATGTCCTGGAAAAATACGGGACTATCAGGATGATCGTGCAAATACTCCAAGAGTCCAACTTTCGTACCGGACATTGATCTGACATCATCGACAGGCCCAATCAGTGACTGTGCGCTCTGCTGAGTGGTGCTTTTGCCAACACCTGACGGTCCTACAAGAGAAATGCTCGTGCGGGGCTGCCCAAACGCTCTGCGTAATGCTGCCGCAAGAGCGTGACAATGAACAACGATCAAATTGGGGTTACCGGGGAGTTTGCTGCCTACATGCTCTTGCCACGCAGCGAGGTCGCAAAACGCTGGCCTCGGATGATTCTTACTTGCGACCACGATTTTTCTACGGGGCTTGCTCCCAAACCAGTAAGCCCTATTTCCCCAAACGTAGCCCGTATAGGTCTTCCCCTCAATTTCGAGCGTGTGACGACCTTGGGTACACAGGACAATCACATCCTCATCCGCCGCTTTCTTCAAGATGGCTGCAGCAATCCGCTTAAGTGCTTGTCCGTCGATAGAAATGTGTCCGGCTTCGACAAGCAAGGTTGCCAAAGCCTTCTTATCCCCGATAGCCAATTCGGTAAGTGACAAATAGTAAGTGCAGCTTCGACCGTTTGAGTTGGTAGTAATAACGACCTTGCGTTCGGCGCCACTGCCACCGTAAGTCATCCCTCTGACGCGCACGTTTTTTGGAATGACGGAGCATTCTGCTTCGATAGTGGAATCTGCTTTCTTCTGCAAAAAGTGCCCGTCACGCGAGGCTTTTTGGAGACTTTTGACTCGAATTTTAGAGGGCATGTGCATCGACTCCAGTTGACTTTGCGCTCTTGGATTTGCTGGAATTGCTCGTGCTGAGTGCTACCGCATCACCTGCTAAAAGGCGAGCAATGGCCGCAGAATCCCAAAGCAGTCTGCCCGAAAGTTTTAAAGGTTTGAGACCAAGATAGTGGCCGTTACGACAAAGACCCGCGCGGATACTTTGTGGAACAATCCGCAACAGACCGGCCAATTCTTCGGTAGTGGTCTTTGCAGCCGAATGAGTATTCGGTGAAAAAGGGAGGTTGTTAGGCATTGCGTCATCCTTTATTTCATTGGAGGAGACACAATCGTAAGCTGCTGTATTTACTGGCGAAAATGAGGCGGGAAAAAGACCAAAATTGGCAGAACTATGGCGGAACTATGGCAGATTTTATTGGTTTTGGCCTGGACTCATGGCGGAAAAATGGCGATTCAACCAAAGTCGTCGGTCAATAGATGCAAGGAACCTTTGGAGCGAGCAGGCAGATTATTTGCAAGCACGCGACGGCATCTCGCCAAATCCCAACCTTCTTGGTTTTGGGTTAGCAACCAGATTGCGGCCCTGTATGGATTGAAAAGCGCACGCCCTTCTCTGGCTGCATGCAAGCCATTTCGACCAGCGCGCTCTGCCCATTTTTTCCATTTGCTCCACTTCGGATCAGGAAACATCTTCGTCAGTTGAGCTACACGAACCGGGTCAAACAGTTTCGCCAGTTCATCATCGTGATCGGTTATTTTTGTCGCAGCGGATATAGGCTGTTCAACAATTGATTCACGTCGATCTGAGTCCACCTCTCTCATGGGGAGTCGACGCTTCGGGAATTGACTGCCCACACTGCGCAAACCTTTCCTTGAATTAGTACCTATCTGAGGCGACTTCCCGGAATCACCTGATGTAATGCCCTCCGACGCGTTAGAAAAAAGAGGATCATCACCCCAATCCAATTCTGCCGCCTCATCATCCAAAGAAGAATCGCGTTCTGCAAACGAAATGCCAGGGCCTGGCACTATGGGGCCGCAGATAGTTACTTTTTCCGCTACTTTGATACTAGATCGACGACGTTTAGGTTCTTTGTCATATCCGCTTAACACAAGCTTGTTTCGGGCTGCTGACGAAGCTAGTGGGATGTTTGACAGATCAGCATCCCATTCTGGGTCTGACGCTTCCACATCATCTACTGTCGCTGAGTTGATGACTTTTCTTTCAAAAGACTCGTTGACTGAAATCTCAAAACCAAATGGCTGAGCAAACGCTCGGAACTGATCTACCGTGATTACATATCGGACATTTTGAAAATCATCACCGGTGTAATCAAAATCCCACGGAGTAAGAGGGTTAACTGGTATGACGTTCTGATGTTTACAAAATTTCAAAAATTGCTTCTTCAGCTCGTCCATGTACACAAGCCCTCCCCGACTTGCTATTCTGGTGTCGCGGCCTATCGTGATGCGAGTTTTGCCGTCTTTTACCTGATCGAGCATCAGCCGGAATGCTTCAGCAACGGTTATCGTTTTGTCTTCGGAGGAGATGACTACAGTCTTCATAAAATCACCTGTCGGGTAGCTTACCGGTTTTGTCTGTGCGAATAAGACAATGCATCTTCGATTCCGATCAGCGCTTTTGGTTGGACCTATACCGTGACCATCACCATGTTTATCCGCAGCTAACTTCTGATCTCATTTGTTTTCCATACTTTACCAACCAATGCATATTTGGCGTGTGAAGAATTCAATATCAACCTTGGGTGTTTAGCGATTTGTTCAGAAATAGAGACAAACCTTGTGATGACGGGCTTTCAAGCGTTGATCGAGATGTATCCACATTGATCAAATTCGCTTACAAAGTGCTTACATGAACGCCAGAAAGCAAAAAGCCCAACCTTGATGGCTGGGCTAAGTGCTTGAATCTTATGGTGGCCAGTCGCGGAATCGAACCACGGACACGCGGATTTTCAATCCGCTGCTCTACCAACTGAGCTAACTGGCCAAGAAAGGCGGCATT
>JAIFNM010000150.1 GCA_020047725.1 Betaproteobacteria bacterium | reverse complement strand
AATCTTGACGATGGCAGCGCGCTGATGGCCTTTCGTATGCGCAGTGCGAACCGTTCGCCGCCCTGGTCCGCCGCCAGCTTCCGGCCGGCTGGCGGCGCTACGCAGGTATTGCCGCCAGCAGCCATTGCCTTTGAACCGTTGCGCCAATGGCGCTCATCGCGCACGGGTAGCACCTATCCGGTTGAATGGCAGATACGCATTGGTTCTCGGGTTTTCCATTTTCAAGCGCTCATCGACGACCAGGAACTGGATAGTCGCCGTTCCACGGGAGCCGTGTATTGGGAAGGTGCGGTGCGGGTGGCCGAAGGTGGTCGTGAGGTCGGGCGTGGGTATCTGGAGATGACCGGGTACGGGGAGCGAATCAGGGTCGGTTGAAGGTTCGGGCATCAATGCGTTTTCACTCGGAAGAAATCAAGGAACCACAGCGGCGCAATTGACTCCAACAAGTCCATTCCTGCCTATTTGGTCCCAGGTAATGAACTATCAACACGTCATCGACTTCTGGTTTTACGAAATCGATCCGGGGCAATGGTGGCGCCAGAGTGATGAACTGGACAGCCAGATTCGCGAACGGTTTGGCCCGATGCATGCGCTGGCGTCGAGATGCGAGTTGTATGGCTGGCGGGTTGTTCCGCTTGGCCGGCTCGCTGAAATCATCGTTCTGGATCAGTTCTCGCGCAATATTTTCCGGGATAGTGCGCAGGCCTTCGGCACCGATTCGCTGGCCCTGGCTCTGGCACAGGAAGCGGTTGCGGCGCACGTTGCCATTGAACTGGATCCGGCGAAGAGAGCGTTTCTCTACATGCCATTCATGCATAGCGAATCGCCGGCGATTCATGAGATTGCCGTCAAGCTGTTCAGCGAAGGCGGCATGGATTCAAACCTGCAATTCGAACTCCGCCACAAGGCCATCATTGACCGCTTTGGCCGTTATCCACACCGCAATGCCGTGCTGGGGCGAGCATCCCGCGCGGAAGAAATCGAATTCCTGAAAACACCTGGGTCATCGTTCTAGCCGTATTAATTTCCATCACCAGGAGAGTGCAATGAAGGGCGACAAGAAGATTATCGACATTCTCAACGGCTTGCTGGCAGGAGAATTGGCTGCTGTGGATCAATACCTCATCCATGGCGAAATGTATTCCGACATGGGATTTGCCCGCTTGGCCGAGAAGGCGCTGCATGAATCCGAGCACGAACGTTTGCATGCCCGCGCCTTGATCCAGCGCATTCTGTTTCTGGAGGGTCGGCCTAACTTGAGCAAGCGTGCCGCACTGAGTATTGGCAAAACAGTGTCTGAAATGCTCAAGGCAGATCTCGATGTGGAATACCACGTTGTCGGCGAGTTGAAAAAAGCCATGGCCGCCTGCGAAAAAGCACAGGACTACGTCAGCCGCGACATGCTGGCGGTGCAACTGGAAGATACCGAAATGGATCACGCCTATTATCTGGAGAAGCAGATCAGTCTGATCAGCCTCGTCGGCCTGCAGAATTACCTGCAGAGCCAGATCGCATCCGGCAACCCGGCTTGAGGAGCAGACTTGATGAAAGGCGACAAGCGAATCATCGAAGCCCTGAACAAAGTGCTCAGGAACGAGCTAACCTCGATCAACCAGTATTTCCTGCACGCCCGCATGTTCCGCAACTGGGGTTTGGAAAAGCTCAACGACTACCAGTACAAGCAGTCCATCCGCGTCATGAAGGAAGCCGACACGCTGATCGAGCGTGTGCTTTTTCTCGAAGGACTGCCCAACCTGCAGAACCTCGGCAAGCTGTTGATCGGCGAGGATGTGTTTGATTGCCTGAAATGCGACCTCAGGTACGAGCGCGAAATCCAGCGACCTCAGTTGGTTGAATCCATCGCCCTCTGCGAGGAACTTCAGGACTATGTCAGCCGCGACTTGCTCGAAGACTTGGTGGATCACTGCGAAGGCGCCATCGACTGGCTGGGAACGCAGCACAGCCTGATCGAAAACGTCACCTTGCCCAACTATTTACAGGCGCATATGGCGTCTGGGGGCGACTGAAAACCCGTCCGAATCACACAGGGAGAATGCCATGTACGTCTGCGTCTGTCGGGCGGTTACCGAGCGACAGATTGGCGTAGCCGTACATGGCGGCGCTCGTTCACTCAAGGACTTGAAACATAAGCTGGATGTTGGGAGACTGTGGTCTATGCGCGCCTTGTGCCCGCACCTGTATCAAGGAGGCGCGCCACGCTCAGGGCAAACCGGGAAATGGAGCGCACAATCCGGTTTGAATTCCTGAACTTTAGCAAACGGTTATCTAATCCTGGCCGAAAAAGATGCGCTTTGCAGCTTTATCGACCACTGGCCTGAGATCGCCCATCTCCCAAAAAACGCTTGCTGCGCAACTTTTCGTCCAAGCAGATCTAGCGGGATGATGCGCTGGGTCGTGTCGGCGAACTGGAGAAGAATCGCTCCCGACTCGAAAACTTAAATCACTGTTTGCAGAATTCCTTGATCTCTATTGTCTTGTACTCCATCTGCGGTCTCGTTCAGATCTCATTTTGTCCCTTCGATTTACCTTGGCGCGATGCCTTAATTTGCGGTCATGCCGTATCCGTAGTGACGCACCAATCCACAGGAGAGCAAGCAGCACTACAAAAACAATAAAAATGAAGGGTTGATCGCTTACGGTTCCTATCATCATGCAGCCCCGGCGGATCGTGTGTAGCTGAGACACTGATGTTGCCGACAAGGTTCTCGCTGTTTTGCTCTGCTATACTTTGTGGCCATTTTCAAGCATCCGGCGATACAAGCGATGGCACTAAAATACCAGATCATTCCCGTGACTCCGTTCGAACAGAACTGTTGTCTCCTGTGGTGCAATGAAACCTTGCGCGCAGCGGTGGTTGATCCCGGTGGTGATGTTTCGCGCATTCTGGCGGCGGTAAAAAAGAATGGGGTGGTGTTGGAAAGAATTCTGGTGACGCATGGACATATTGACCATGCCGGGGCCGTTGCCGAGCTGGCAGAATTACTTTCCTTGCCTATTGAAGGGCCGCAGCGTGAAGACCAGTTCTGGATCGACGGCATGCCGGAGCAAAGCAAGATGTTCGGTTTTCCCAATGTACGCGCCTTTACGCCGGATCGCTGGCTGGAGCAGGGCGACAGCGTGCGTTTTGGCAACATCGAGATGGATGTCTTGCACTGCCCGGGACATACCCCTGGACACGTAGTTTTTTTCAACTCGGTCGGCCGCCTGGCCATCGTAGGCGATGTGCTGTTCAACGGTTCGATAGGTCGCACGGATTTCCCGAAGGGCGATTTCGATACGCTGATCTCGTCCATTCATAATCGTCTCTGGCCACTGGGCGACGATGTCGCCTTCATCTCTGGCCACGGGCCGATGTCGACCTTTGGCGCTGAACGGCGCAGCAATCCATTTTGTGGCGACTGAAGCGTACTTCATTCCGCAAACCTATCAGTTGCTGATCGAGGTGACTGAACCGGTAAGGGTGTGCGTCGGTCGCCTGGGGACGTTCGATTTTCCAGCGGGGCGCTACGCCTATACCGGGAGTGCGTTGCGCAATTTCGAGACGAGAGTGAATCGTCATCTATCGACAGCAAAACGGATGCACTGGCACATTGATTATCTGCTTGCTGCGCCCGGGGTTCGTGTTGTCGAAGTGCAACGTTATAACGAGGCTGAATGCCTCATCAATAAGCGAACCGAGGGCGAGATTCCGGTGACGGGTTTTGGCGCGAGCGACTGTCGGGCGGGGTGCGGCAGCCACTTGAAGTGGCTGCGCTGATCAACACATGCAGTACGGTGGTTTAGCTGCCACCTGCGTGCTGTTTCAGTCCTGATTTTCCATATTGATTCGGGCGGCCCAGTACAAAGCTGTAACCTGCGATTTGGCGTGTACGGCGGGACTGAGTCCAAGTTCGGAAAGGATGGTTTCCGCAGCGGAAAAATTACCTGATTCGCCGGCAATGATGGCTGAAAGAACCTGGCCCAGAACGCCGCCACGGACGGGGGATTTCAAAGCCTCCACAACTTCGTCTGCGAGCGGAAGTTCCTTGAGGATCTCGCTCATCGGCAAATTAATCAGAATGTCGAGTAGCGAAAACAGGCCAGTCATGAAGGCGTTGTCGCACAGGTCCGGAATCTGTGGCTTTGGCTCAATTGCCGCACAGAGCAGTTCCATTTGGCGTCCGCGTGCGGCGGCAAGCTGCATCAATGGATTAGGGGCGTTGCCGCCGTCCAAGTTGTTGGCGTAGATCAGCAGTTGCAGCCAGCGCTGGAGTTGGCGACGGCCGAGGATGGCAATGGCCTGCGAAAAGCTGCTGATCTTGGTGCGGGCACCAACTGCTACGGAATTGACCAGGCGCAGAAGGTTGTATGAAAGCTTTGGCTCCTCGCGGAAAATTCCCTCGATTTCGCGTGTGTCACCGTCGTTTTTTACAAGGTTCAGCAGTTTGAGCAACTTCAGGCGGGTAAGGTCGGGTTCGTTGCCGAATTGTGGATCACGCGCCGACAGGAACTGGCTGCTGCTCCAATCAATGCCTTTGTCTAACAACCAGCGGAACATTTCATGTGTGCTGACATTGGTTGCAATTTTCTGGAAGCCGGCATCCCCGGCATAGCTCAAATCAATCGGCGACAATACTTGCCGGGCAAAGCTGGCATCGATACACAAATAATCAAACAAGGCAACTGGAACTTTGCGGAGGCGGTCAGCACTGTCCAGTTGCAGACAGAAACGATTGCCTTGCGCACGAAGCTCTTTACAGCGTTCCACCGTTTTTGGGGTTTCGAGGCTTGAGCCCGGAAGAACGAAAACAACTTGACTGGGGTCAAATCCGCTAACGAACTCGTCCCGTTCCAGGTCAGCCGGATTGATCAGAGTAACCACGGACATCATGTTGGCCAAGGGCGCCGCCGTCGATTCGGCAAAGATGCGCACAAGGTCGCTGCCTTGGGTTGCCAAGGGGTCGGCAGATTGCCAGTCAAGCGCCACCCAGCTACGGTCAGCGGCGAGAATCGGTCGTAAAAAGAAGTAAGGAGATGGCATGGTGATAGCGCTCTTGGCGTTTGTTTTACAGTTATGTGTCGGATCGGACACATGGCCGATTTTAACGCAGATTGTTAAAGACGTTAGTAACTGTCTCCGCCAGGTTGCTGTTTTACATCAATATGTTGTTTTTTTAATAATTCAACGTAATGTAGCGTTCCCTGCGTTGCCGATCTGAATCACGGTTGAGTAATCAATGCACTTGATATGACTCCGTCAATGAAATTCATTGTTCGCTACTGGTCGTCGCTACTTCCCGATGATTTTCGAGAATCGGATGGTTCGCCACGCTGGGTGGATTATTCAGTTCACCCAGCGAGCAAGCTGGGTCTGCACAATGCCTTGCTGGCTGTTCATGATCGTATTGAAATCCTTGCGGCGCATGGGGGGCAGTTTGGGTGCGATGTGTTCGTGGTGGACGGTGAGCTAACTGAGATGCTTTCACAGGAGGTGGCCTATAGTCTTTTCTCGACGTTGCCACGTGGTGAAGTGAAGTGGCTTGATATTCACGATTTTCTTCTTCCTGAGCATGATGTTAATTCGTCACAGGCAGAATTCAACGTGTCAGAAGCAGAGCAACTTCCCCTTTTTGAGCATGGCCACACACCCTACGATGAGCTTGAGATCAAGCTGCACGTGCTGGATGTAGATGTTTGATCGATTGTCGACGAGGGTCACATTCCTGATCGAGGATTTTTTTTCGGCAACTCGTTTTTGCATGCTTGCAAAAATGACTTAAACTGTCCGCTCAGGCTGGATACAGCGATTCCGGCTCCAATCCCAAGATTCGATTTTCAGTGACCGATGACCATGACCAACAACGCCGCCAAGAAAATGACTGCCGACTATTCGGGACAAATGAAGAACGCGCCAGATTTAAATGCCCTTTTTTCGACAAGAGCACGTGCGATTCAAAGTTCGGCCATTCGCGAAATTCTCAAAGTCACTGAACGTCCAGAGGTAATTTCCTTTGCTGGCGGTTTGCCGGCGCCAGCGACCTTTCCTGTTGAAGAAATGCGTCGTTCGCTTGATCGTGTTCTTACCGCCCGAGGACGCGAGGCCTTGCAGTACAGCACCACGGAAGGTTTTGCGCCGCTGCGCGAATGGATTGCCAGACGCATTGGTACGCCTGAAGCACCGGTGTCTGCGGAAGAAGTGCTGATCGTTTCCGGTTCGCAACAGGGGCTGGATCTTCTGGCCAAGGTTCTGGTTGATCCGGGCGATACCGTGCTGGTTGAAACGCCGACCTATCTGGGTGCCTTGCAGTCTTTCTCTCTGTTTGATCCCAACTATGTATCGGTTGATTCGGACGAAGATGGTCTGATCCCCGAGGCGCTGACCGAATCCATGCGCGGCGCGAAATTCCTTTACTGCCTGCCGAACTTCCAGAATCCGACCGGACGTCTGCTGGCCGAGGATCGCCGCTACCGTCTGGCGCAGAGAGCGCGGGATCTTGACCTGCTGATCCTTGAAGACGACCCTTATGGTGCGTTGTCCTACGATGGTGAAACGCCGCCGTCGATCCGTTCGCTTGCACCGGAACGGACGGTGTATATGGGTTCATTCTCGAAGGTTCTCGCACCGGGTCTGCGTCTGGGTTACGTGATCGCACCGCCCGACCTGCGTGCCAAGCTGGTACAGGCCAAGCAGGCCACCGATCTGCACACGGCGACGCTGTCTCAGATGGCCGTTTACGACGTGATCAAGGATGGTTTCCTGGACACTCACATTCCGACGATTCGTAAACTCTATCGTGAGCAATGCGAGGCCATGCTGGCGGCACTGGCGCATCACATGCCGGAAGGCGTGCGCTGGAACACGCCGCGCGGCGGCATGTTCCTTTGGGCCGAACTGCCGAAGGGAATGGACGCGTCGCTTGTTCTGGCCAAGGCGGTTGAGCAGAACGTGGCTTTTGTTCCTGGGGCCCCGTTCTACGCGGCCAATCCGGTCATCGAGGCCTTGCGTTTGGCCTTTGTTACCGTGCCACCACCGCGCATCGAAGAAGGTGTCGAGCGTCTGGCCAATGTGATTCGTGCCAGCCGCTAGTCCTTTGCATCCTTCGCGTCCTTCACCTCATCCCGCAATTCGCGCCGCAGGATCTTGCCGACGGGTGTTTTCGGCAAGTGATCGCGGAAGTCGACGTGGTGCGGGCGCTTGTAGCCGGTGAATTGCGTTTTGCAGAAGGCTAGGACGTCTGCTTCGTTGAGGTCCGGGTCCTTTCGCACGACCACCAGTTTCACGGCTTCCCCTGAGCGCTCATCGGGAACACCGATGACTGCGCATTCGGCGACTCCCGGATGCGTCATCAGGACGCTCTCGATTTCGTTCGGGTAAACGTTGAATCCCGAGACCAGGATCATGTCCTTCTTGCGGTCGGTGATGGTGATGTAGCCCTTGCTGTCCATGTGGCCGATGTCGCCGGTTTTCAGCCAGCCGTCCTGTAGCGTCTTGCGGGTTTCTTCTTCGCTGTTCCAGTAACCAAGCATTACCTGCGGGCCACGCACGCAGATTTCGCCGGTGCACTTTTCAATATCACCTTCGCCGTTCCAGAGCGGCAACTCGTTGAATTCCTCGTCGCGGATCGAGACGTCGGTCGACGAGACGGGCAGGCCGATGCTGCCGTTCCACGGCGTTCCCAGAGGCGTGCAACAGACGCCCGGAGAGGTTTCGGTCAGCCCGTAGGCTTCGGTGAGGCATGAGCCAGTGATCTTCTGCCAGCGCTCGGCAACCGATTTTTGTACCGATGCACCGCCCCCAACGGCCACCTTCAAGGCCGAAAAATCAAGTTTGTCGAAACCGGGGGTGTTCATCAGCGCGTTGAACAAGGTATTGACTCCGGTCAGGACGCTGAATTTCCAGCGGCGAAGTTCCTTGACGAAGGCCGGCAGGTCGCGCGGGTTGGTGATCAGCACGGTCTGGCAACCCAGCTTGAGGAAGGCCAGCGTCGAGGTCAGACAGAAGATGTGGTACATCGGCAGTGGGGCAATGGCGATTTCCTTGCCTTCCCGGAAGCTGCCCGAGATCCACAGATTAGTCTGTTCCAGATTGGCGAGCATGTTGTGCTGAGTGAGCATGGCGCCCTTGGCGACGCCGGTGGTGCCACCGGTGTATTGCAGGAAGGCGATGTCCTCGTGCTCGACCTTCACGGATTTCGCTTCAGTCCGGGAACCGCGGGCGAGGGCACGACGCAGGGGCAGGGCACCGTCAATGCGCCAGTGCGGCACCATTTTCTTGATGCGTTTGACAATGGTGTTAACGACCCAGCGTTTTGGCGTCGGCAGCAGATCGCCTAGCTGGGTGCTGATGACGTGCTTGATCGAGGTGTTGGGCAGCACCTTCTGAAGCGTATGCGCGAAATTTTCGAGAATGATGATGGCCTTGGCGCCCGAGTCTTTCAACTGGAATTCAAGCTCGCGCGCCGTATACAACGGATTGACGTTAACCACAGTCAGACCGGCGCGCAGGATGCCGAACAGGACGACCGGATATTGCAACAGATTGGGCAGCATGATGGCGACGCGATCGCCACGATTAAGGTTTGAAAGGCTCTGCAGAAACGCGGTGAAATTGCTCGACAGTCGACCGAGCTCGGGGAAGCTCAAATTGTGGCCAAGATTGTGGAAGGCCGGCTTGTCACCAAATCTTCGGATCGCGTCTTCGACGAGATCGGACAGGGATGAGAATGGCGTTGCTGCAATTTCGGCAGGCATTCCTGCCGGGTAACTGTTCAGCCAGACTTTTTGAACCATGAGTACTTTCAAAGGTTATTTTGAGACGAGGGGGGCAGATTATCCAAAAAATCGGCAGCTGAAAACTACTATTCTCAAGTTGGACCAACAATTCGTGGCGCGTGTTCCGGATGGTCTTACAATGTCGCCATGACTCCTGATTACTGGAAGCAGGCTTCCCTTGATTTGGCAAGGGCCGACGATGTTATGGCCGGTTTTGTCGAGCGTTTTTCCGGTGCCTCGCTGGTTTCCCGTGGCGAGCCTTTTGTCACGCTGATGCGTTCCATCGTCGGCCAGCAGATTTCGATCAAGGCGGCTGACAGCATCTGGTCGCGGGTGTCGGCGACGCTGCCGGAGATGACTCCCGCTGAGGTTCTGGCTTGTGACGCTGACGTGTTGCGTGCGTGCGGCCTGTCAGTGCGCAAGGTTGAATACATCGGCGATCTGGCTCGCCATTTCAGTTCGGGCGATATTCATGTTGATCGCTGGTTGGCCATGAGCGACATTGAAATCATCGCTGAGCTGACAGCCGTGCGCGGCATCGGCGTGTGGACGGCCGAGATGTTCCTGATCTTCAACCAGTTGCGCCCAGACGTTTATCCGCTCGACGACATCGGGCTGCAAAAGGCCGTGGCGCTGCACTACTTTGCCGGTGAGCGCCCGGCGCGGCGGCAGCTGGCCGAATTCGGCGAGCGCTGGCGCCCATGGCGTTCGGTGGCAACGTGGTATTTATGGCGCAGCCTTGATCCGGTGCCGGTTGAATACTGATTCAAGGCGCTGGCCTGGAGACCAATGAATACGGGCGCCTTCAGAATGGTGCCCGGAGAGCAAGTATCCATGCGCTTCTACAGGCATACCTTTGCAGATCGCCATTTGACGGGCGTTCCGGAAGTGTCCTGAAAATGCACACATTAGAAAACATCGTTTGTCATTCCGCGTCCTGTAAGCCTTGATCGCGCACAATACGGCAACGGTTCACTGGATTTCACATACCTCCTCGAAAGAAACTGACATGGCATTGAACGACGTACCTTCCGGCCTTTCCCTCCCCAACGATTTCAATGTCATCATCGAGATCCCGATGGACGCCGACCCGGTGAAATACGAGGTTGACAAGGAAAGCGGCGCGATCTTCGTTGATCGCTTCATGTCCACGGCGATGCACTACCCCTGCAACTATGGCTACATCCCGCACACCATCTCGGATGACGGCGACCCGGTCGACGTTCTGGTTGTGGCGCAGTTTCCCTTGCCACCTGGCGTGGTCGTCCGCTGTCGCCCGATCGGCATGCTGGACATGGAGGACGAAGCCGGCGGGGACGCCAAGGTGCTCGCCGTGCCGGTCGACAAGCTCACACACATGTACCGCAGCGTGGTTCATTCGCGCGACATGCCGCAAATCCTGCTCGATCAGATCACCCATTTCTTTGCGCACTACAAGGATCTGGAACCTGGAAAATTCGTCAAGATCAGGGGCTGGCTCGGCATCGAAGAAGCCAAGCAGGAAATCATGACCGGCGTCAAACGCTACGACGAGGCTAAGGAGAAACCCGCCTATTGAGGCAATTTTCTTGCCGATTGCTTGCCGGGCTTCGGGGTAGAATGAGCCCCGTTTCCGTACCGGCTGGCGCTATATGAAAACCAGTTTGCCGAATTCCGAACAGCAGATTGCCGTCCCGCTTGCTGCCTTTCTTGCAGCGCGTCTGCAGCCGAATGCACGCTTGTGTATTGCCCTTTCCGGCGGTCGTGACTCGGTCGTGTTATTGCATGCACTCAGCCGGCTGGTGACGACCAACCCCCTGCCTTTATCCCTTTCCGCTCTGCATGTGCACCACGGGATCAGTCCGAATGCCGAGATGTGGACCGAGTTCTGCGCCGAGCTCTGCAGGCAATGTAACGTACCCCTGAACATCATCCGTGTCGATGTTCCACGAGACAGCGGCGAAGGGCTAGAGGCTGCTGCACGCCGTATGCGTCACGCTGTTTTCGTCGACTGCGCTGCCGACTGGCTCGCGCTGGCACATCACCGTGACGACCAGGCTGAAACCGTTCTGCTCAACCTTCTCCGCGGGGCCGGGATTGCCGGCGCAGCCGGCATGCTGCCGGAGCGTTCGCAAGCACACGGGCCAATCATTATCCGGCCTCTGCTCGATGTGCCTCGATCAATGCTTGAGGACTACGCCGACGAGCACGCCCTGCGCTGGATCGAGGACGAAAGCAACGATGATCTCCACTTCCGGCGCAACTTCCTGCGTCGCGACGTGTTGCCGCGGCTGGAAGAGAAGTTTCCAGGCGCACAAAAATCGTTGGCGCGGGCGGCTGGCCATTTTGCCGAAGGCGCCGCGCTGCTCGACGATCTGGCGGCGATTGATCACGCCGCATTGATTACGCCGGCAGGGCGTCTCGGCCTGAGTGGATTCAATGCGCTTTCTCCCGCGCGAGCGCGCAACCTGCTGCGCTTTGCCTGGATCGCGGCCGGCTTCCGCGCGCCGGATACGCGCTGGGTTGAAGAAGCACTCAGGCAATTGGCAAGCACCGACGTGCTGTCGGAAACCTGTCTGGCAACGTCCGACGGCGAACTACACATCTATCGCGGGGAACTCCAGGTGAGACCGAATTGTCTTGGGCCGGTAGCCGGGTTTGCTTCATGCCAGTGACAGGCTCAGGAATCCGTCGATCATCGCTCGATGCTGGCGACGTCATGCTTAAAACAAGGCAGGGTGGCGAGCGACTGAAGCCGGACGCCAAACGCCCGCGCCGCAGCCTGCGCAAGCTATTTCAGGAAATGGCGACTCCACCATGGGAAAGGGCGTACCTGCCATTTCTTTGGGTTGGCGGTCAATTGGCTTGGATCGGCGGACTCGGGGTCGATGCGGCTTTCGCTTGTGCGCCGGGCGAAGAGGGGATTCTGCTGGTGTGGGAGCGCCAGTAACTTTCTTCGGTCAGTAGAGTTCCTGACCCAGGCCTTGGTCAGCGCGTAAGTTCCAATATCCGCCTTAATGCGCGGCCTTAGCGACAGCCGACGATTTCGCGGTTGAATAGATCAAGCACGCTGGTAAGGTACAACCAACTTCCTCCTAAGAATCAGAACGGGGTAAGGGTGTTTTCATGCGGGCATGGGGTCGGATTTTTCTCGAACCCGAGTGCTGCGGCGCGGCGTTTGAGGGCTGCGATGCTACGCTGGCGCTGCTGTTCTTCATAGCGCTGCTGTCCCTGGTCGACGAAGTCTTCGCCGCGTGTCAGCATGAAGTAGAGCATGCGGGCGAGCGTGTGCGCTGTGGCGGTGTTGGCGCGCGGCTTGTCCATGCGGCGGCACAGGAGGCGATAGAATTCGCCGAGTTCGGAGTCGCTGTGCGGCAGGCTCATCGCCGCCATCTTCAGCGCTTGGCGAACGCGGTTGGCCGAGCGCTTGGTCTTGGCCGAGAGGACCTTGCCGCCGCTGATCTTGGTTCCCGGGCAGAGTCCAAGCCACGAACAAAAGTGTTTGACGGTGGCGAAGTGGCTCAGGTCGGTGCCAATCTCGGACAGAATCTTCATCACCGCCGTTAGACCGAGTCCGTTGATGCGCGTGAGATCCACACCGGCCCAGTTGGCGAGTATTTGGCGGATGTCGAAGTCCTGGCGGAGCTTGCTGCCCGTCCGCGGGGCCTTGCCCAGATCGACGTTGCGTTGTCCGAGACCACGCAGCAAGGTGTGTAACTTTGCGTCACACTCGGCGAGATGCCGGGCGATGTCGTCGTACATGGCCAGCGCCTGGCCGAGCACGAACAGGTGCTCGTCGCGCCAGTTGCCAGTTAGAACCTGGCCACTATCGCTGAACTTCGGCATAAGACTGCGTGCCAGTGAGGTCGCTCCCACTCAAGATCGGCGTCATCAACAGCGAACGCTTGATGGTGATCGGACTTGGACGATGGTTTGGCGCGTCGAAGACAAGTGCATTTCACTGAAGCGGTGTTTCACCACGATCCAGGCCCAATATCGTGTATTTCTGACGTTGCAGCGACTCACCTCGCACGCTTTAACACTATGACCTCTGGTTCAAGAAACGCCGTCGAGTATTGAGTGATGTGGCGTCGACCTCTCCGGAATGTGGTTATGTTGCCTACCGCACAGAAACCACATAAATCCGCATATACCTTAGGAGGTTGATCCAGCCCAGTTATCGAGCCGGCTCAAAAACAAGTATTGCTCATCGGCTCTGTTCGCAAAGCATCCGAGTCTTCTTGCAAGACCTCTTCGGGAAAACATCATGGTTACTCCAAATTCACCTGCGACGCTTCCTGAAGGAACCGTCTCGGCTTCATCACGCTCGTCCGGCACGTTAGGCCTCGGTTTACTGGTTGCACTTGTCGTCGGCTCGATCATCGGCAGTGGAATATTCGGTTTGCCACAGAACATGGCAGACGGCGCGGGTGCCGGTGCCATCATCATCGGCTGGACGATCACCGGCTTCGGCATGCTGATGCTGGCACGCACTTACCAGATGCTGTCTCTGCGCAAACCCGATCTCGACAACGGGGTCTATGCCTATGCCCGCGCGCTGTCGGGCGAATATGTAGGCTTCAACTCGGCCTGGGGCTACTGGGTCAGCGCCTGGATCGGCAACGTCGGCTATCTGGTCGCCGCTTTCGCCGCGCTCGGCTATTTTTTCCCGGCCTTCGGCGAAGGAAATACCCCGGCGGCGATCCTCGGTGCCTCGGTTACTCTGTGGATCATTCATTTCCTGGTGCTGCGCGGCATACAGGGCGCCGCCGCCCTCAATGCCGTGGTCACGCTGGCCAAGGTAGTGCCGCTGCTGCTGTTCATCATCCTGGTGGCGATGGCCTTCGAGGTCAGCACCTTCCGTCTCGACTTCTGGGGCAGCGCCAAGTTGGGCTCGATTCTTGAACAGGTAAGAAGCACGATGCTGGTGACCGTCTGGGTGTTCATCGGCATCGAAGGTGCCAGCGTCTATTCGGCTCGAGCCCGGAAACGTGAGGATGTCGGCCGCGCCACGGTGATTGGCTTCCTGATCTGCCTGTTGTTGCTGATGGCCGTTTCGCTGTTGTCACTGGGTATCTTCACGCAACCCGAGCTGGCCGCGCTCAAGAATCCGTCGATGGCCGCTGTTCTGGAAAAAGCCGTAGGCACCTGGGGGGCGATTCTGGTCTATCTCGGTCTGATCATTTCGGTCGGCGGCGGCTTTTTGGCCTGGACTTTGCTTGCTGCCGAATCGCTATTCACTCCCGCCAAAGGCGGCGAGATGCCAGCCTGGCTGGCCAAGCAGAACAGCCAGGGCGTTCCGGCCAACGCCATGTGGCTGACCAACGCCATGGTCCAGGCCTTCCTGATCCTGACCCTGGTTTCTAAGGCCTCGTATCTGGCGCTGATCTCGCTGTCGACGGCGATGATCCTGATACCCTATTTGTTCAGCGCTATCTACGGCTTATCGCTGGCCTGGCGCGGCGAAGGCGAGAAAAGCGCACAAAAGTCCGGCGACACACCGGTTGCCGCGCTGGCGGCAGTCTATTGCCTGTGGCTGCTCTATGCCGCCGGCCTCAAATACCTTCTGCTCAGCGCCCTTCTCTACGCGCCGGGCGCGGCGCTCTACCTGCTGGCCAAAAAGCAGCGCAAGGAACGCGCCTTCAGCGTTCGCGAGCGCGTGATTCTTGTGTTGCTGTTGCTGCTGGCGGTGGTCTCGGCCTATCTGCTGGCCACCGGCCGCCTGAGTCTGTGAGCCGTGGCCAACAGAGAATTACACGAAAACCTGCTGAACGCACCTGTAAGAATTGCCGCTGATGGTGGATGCATTTCGCTTGCCACCCTGCGGTTGAATGTAAAACGGAGAATGAAATGACTGCCGAAAAAACTGCTCAAAAGAGTGGCCCTAAAGGTCTTTATTCAGAAGTCGGTCGCCTGCGCAAGGTGATCGTATGCCGGCCGGGGCTGGCGCAACGGCGTCTGACGCCGGCCAACTGCCATGAGTTGCTGTTCGACGACGTGCTGTGGGTAACGCAGGCGCGCAACGACCACGACGCCTTCACCACGGTGATGAGCGAGCGCAGCATCGAAGTCCTTGAGTTGCACGATTTACTGGCGACGACCGTCAGCGACCCGACCGCACGCGCTTGGCTGCTCGATCGCAAGCTCGCGCCCGACTTCATTGATATCGAGACAGCCGAGCAGTTGCGTCCCTGGCTGGAAGAACTGTCTCCGGCCAGACTGGCCGAGCATATGATCGGCGGGTTGGCGCGAGCCGAGCTGCCCTTCGCCCCCGCCGGCCTGCTCGGGCACTTTGCGGCACCGGTCGAGATGATTCTGCCGCCGCTTCCCAATACCCTGTTCACCCGCGACAACAGTTGCTGGATCGGCGACGGCGCCGTGCTGTGCTCAATGTTCTGGCCGGCGCGTCGGCAGGAAACGCTGCTGATGGCTGCCGTCTATCGTTTTCATCCGCTGTTCGCTGGCCACGTAAAAGTCTGGTGGGGCGATCCGGATACCGATCACGGACTGGCCTCGCTCGAAGGCGGCGACGTGATGCCGCTGGGCAACGGTGTGGTCCTCGTCGGTATGGGCGAACGAAGTTCGCCGCAGGGCGTCAGCCAGTTGGCGCGCAAGCTGTTCGCCGGTGGCGGCGCGACACGTGTCCTCGCCGCGCAGATTCCCAAA
The DNA here is from genome assembly GCA_020047725.1 of Betaproteobacteria bacterium. Lineage (GTDB taxonomy): Bacteria > Pseudomonadota > Gammaproteobacteria > Burkholderiales > Rhodocyclaceae > Propionivibrio. Next base: position 4,387 of record JAIFNM010000150.1, on the reverse strand, counting down.
TCGCGTGGGGCGATGCATATGGACACGGTATTCAGCTTCTGCGATGTCGACCTGGTGACAGTCTTTCCGGAGATGGTCGACGCCATTCGCGTGCACAGCCTGCGTCCGGGCAAACGTGAAGGCAGCCTCGACGTACGTAGCGAAAGCAAACCCTTCCTCGAAGTAGTTGCCGAGGCGCTTGGACTGCCCAAACTGCGCACGGTGGCGACCGGCGGCGACGCTTACGAGGCTGAGCGCGAGCAGTGGGACGACGGCAACAACCTGTTGTCTTTGGCCCCCGGCGTGGTTATGGCTTACGACCGCAACATTTACACCAACACCTTGCTGCGCAAGGCCGGCGTTGAAGTGATCACGATGCCGAGCAGCGAGCTTGGTCGCGGTCGCGGCGGCAGCCACTGCATGTCGTGTCCGATAGAGCGCGATCCAGTCTGAGACTAATTTTTTTGAAAGGAATCAACCATGAGCTTCAACCTACGCAACCGCAGTCTGCTCGACTTAAAAGGCTTCTCTCCCCGCGATATCCGATTTCTGCTCGATCTGGCCGCCGAGCTTAAGCGCTCCAAATACGCCGGCAATGAAATTCCCCGATTGAAGGGGAAAAACATCGCCCTGATTTTCGAGAAAGCTTCAACACGTACTCGCTGTTCATTTGAGGTGGCAGTGCATGACCAAGGCGGCCACTTGACCTACCTCGACTCGGCCGGATCGCAAATGGGCCACAAGGAGTCGCTAAAGGATACGGCCAGAGTGCTAGGACGGCTTTTCGACGGCATCGAATACCGTGGATTTCATCAGAGTGTAGTCGAAGAAATCGCACGTTTCTCGCACGTTCCGGTATGGAACGGCCTAACCGATGAGGCTCACCCGACACAGGTTCTGGCTGACTTGATGACAATGGAAGAGTTCGGCGAAAAACCTCTGCACGAGTTGTCGTTCTGCTATCTGGGCGATGCCAGCTTCAACATGGGCTGCTCGTTGCTTGTTGGCGGCACGCAAATGGGCATGGATGTACGTATCGCGGCACCACCCGATTTGCAACCACCGGTCGAACTAGTGGCACAGATGCGCGAGCTGGCGCTCACCACCGGAGCTCGCATTCGTATTGAAACCGATCCCGTGAAAGCCGTCATAGGTGCCGATTTCCTCTACACCGACGTCTGGGTATCAATGGGCGAACCGGTGGACATGTGGAAGCAGCGTATCAAGCAATTGCTGCCCTACCAGGTAACAACAGCGTTGATGCAGGCAACCGGTAAGGCACGCACGCGCTTGATGCATTGTCTGCCAGCGTTTCACAACCTCGAAACCGAAGTCGGGCGTCAGGTACACGAGCTACATGGGTTAAGCGAGCTTGAGGTGACGGACGAAGTGTTCGAATCTGAGGCATCAATCGTCTTCACCCAGGCCGAGAACCGGATGCATACCATCAAGGCCGTGCTCGTGGCAACGCTGGCATGAAGCTGGTGATCGCTCTTGGGGGCAATGCTTTGATGCGTCGCGATCAGGCGTTATCCGCCGAAAACCAATTGGAGAATATACGCCGTGCGGCAACTCAAATAGCTCGCGTGGCGTCAGCCCATCAACTGGTGCTGACCCACGGCAACGGCCCGCAAGTCGGTCTGTTGGCCCTTCAAGGTGCCGCCTACACGGCCGTCGAAACCTATCCGCTGGATGTTCTCGGGGCAGAGACGGACGGAATGATTGGCTATTTGCTTGAGCAGGAATTGGCAAATTTGCTAGCTCCTTCACGCACGATTGCCACCCTGCTGACCCGCGTTGAGGTCGACGCCAATGATCCGGCTTTCGAACACCCCAGCAAACCTATCGGACCGGTCTATACGCAAGAAGTAGCCGACCATGTTGCAGCGACAAAGCGCTGGGTGATCGCACCTGACGGTAAGGGTTTCCGGCGTGTCGTTGCGTCGCCGCTGCCAATACGTGTGCTCGGCCTAGATCCGATTCGCTGGCTACTTGAACGCGGCGCATTGGTTATTGCAGCCGGTGGTGGCGGAATCCCGGTCGCCCGCGGTGCCGATGGCCGCACGCTGCATGGTGTCGAAGCGGTTATCGACAAGGACTTGTGTAGTGGGCTGCTAGCTCACGAACTGGAGGCCGATGTTCTGGTCATAGCGACTGATGTGTCTGAGGTCTATCTCGATTGGGGAACGGCTGAACAACGCGCTCTTCACAAAGTAACGCCCCAAGAACTGGCAAAACACAGTTTCCCTGCGGGATCCATGGGCCCGAAAGTCGATGCGGCCTGCCAATTTGCTCTGTCTACAGGGAAAAGGGCGGTGATCGGTTCTCTGGATCAGATCGAAGAAATGCTCGCAGGCCATGCAGGTACTGAGGTCAGCACCAATCCATGAATATCGTTCTGGTGCCCTATTCATTCTAAAACAGGGACATTTGCCTTCATCGAAGGCGATGTCCCAACGGCATACTACGAATACACCTTGCTGGTGACTTCGACGACGCAACCAATTATCACGCTGGCCCTGTTGTATCGTGAATGGGCGGATTCGGAGAACTACTTTGACCTCAAGGCAATCACCAGAATTTCTGGGCATTGGCTTCGTCGCCAGAGTTGTTCGATTCGCTTTAAGACAAAGGACGCCGAGCCATTGAGAGATACTATTCAAGGAAAGCGGTAGCTGGCTCGTAACTGGATATAGTCCTGACCTGGGTTTGGCTCCTTGATACTGGCATTGGAGTAGTGCGTCAGACGCAGCCCAAGTTGCCACGGTGTGTCTTGGAAACGATGAACCAAACCAATCGAACTACCGAACTGAAATGCAGTCGATAGATCTTTTTTACCAAGATGGGTGCCTGAAAACACATTTGCACCAATACCCAATTCCACTCCTGTGTTCGAGGCAAACCACCAGCGCGCAAAGGGAGTAAGGCCAATGTGCGTCAAATTGCGGTTGGATTGTCCATCAGTAGCACGCACCATTCCGAGCGAGTATTCCAAACTCACTTCGAGGGGATGGTCGGCCAACACGGCTTGCCACACAGGCGCCGTTTGATAGGCCAAGGCCAAGCTGCGATATCCATCCAGACTCCCGGCCATTATGCCCAACTCATCCGCGTGGGCGACATGATTCGTGGCTAACAGGGTGGCCAACAAGTAAAAGATGGAAACGGTTGCTTTTCTTCCGGCGAACAGTTGTCCCCTGCATTTGTTTGAAGCCGCCTTGGAATACCCACTTTCATTTCGAGTGAACATTTCCTTCGTCATAAAAGGAACTACCCCGGGGGCCTCTTCCATGTTTGACAAACCGGTTACTGCCTTTCCGTACAAAACAGCATCCCCCTCGGCACTTTCTAGGTGCCGTAGCGCTGGGGGTGCAGGGCACACAGCGGCAAGCGGGCTTCCTGCGGCTAGTGCGGCTCCAGTCAGCGCATTCGACGCCGTATCCTCAACGAGGCCCCACCGCGGCCCATGACCTCCGGAATAGAATGCTGCATCAAATTCTTCTGCTTTGATGCTTTCGGGCTGAAGCTTACAAGCCAAAGCAGTCTGAGTAGCCGGGTCTACTTTAAAACGATAGGTTGCCTCCGTTTGAGCGTCGGGGTCATCACGTATGGGGTCAGTCGGTAGTTGCCCACCGAGTGGTGAAGCCAAGGTAATGGTGGCACCCGCATCCGTGAAAACATAACATGGCGCGGCAAACTCATCCGGCCAAAAGCCGGCGTTTGTCTCCGAATAGGTAAGCTGGTCATACGAGGTTAGAACCATGAGTATGTTTTCATTTAATATCTCCCGATTTGTGGGCACATAGAGGAGAAGCAAAGAGTTCCATTGATTTGCGACACGAGTGATTATTACCATGCGATATGATGATCCATCCATGTAGAGACTTCAGGGCCTGCACTAATGCTGACTGCCTCATCAAAAACCCCTTCCTTTGCATGGATAAATGCTTCGCCCTAGGCAAGCGTCGACACAGTCAGATATCTCCAATTCGAAAATTGTGCTTTTCCGGCTTGTCTTAATCACTGATCTCTGACCTGACAAGAATGCGCGGATGCAGACGCGAACTCTGTGCGGTAGCGTACATAATGTGCTTTCAGGTTGAGCCAAAACGACGCTGCTTTTGCTTTAGAGTGGACGGTTATTTTCGCTCCAGGCAGACTGCTACCTTTCTGTCCCGCTTTTCCGAGGTTGCCAACTCACGCATCGCTGAAACAGCGGTCACGCTGCCGCGAAATAGGCGCCGAGGCAGGGCTATCCAAGGCGCCACCGCCTGCTGATTCATCAATTCAGAGGCGAGCGGCGCGGTGGGTAACCCTTGTTGCATGCACTGGAGGTTCATCGTGATGGATTTTCCTGATTGCGCAGGGATTCTCCGGCCAGAGTGACCGTATACGCCGCGTGTAGCAT
>JAIFNM010000179.1 GCA_020047725.1 Betaproteobacteria bacterium | reverse complement strand
TGGCCGTACTGAGACGGATCTTATCGTGAAAACGATCATACCATTCGGGTACTGCATTGCAGAAGATGAAATCAATCATGGGAATCGGAGAGCCTCTTTGTCTTATGCGATTGTTGAGCCGGCCTTGGGCTGGTTTTGGCTATTTTCACGTTTTTTTGCGATTTTGTGCGGGATGCTCAAGATCGCTACCACTCCGCCTTCTGGCGAATTCTCCAGCCGGATTTCGCCGCCATGGAGAACGGCGATTTCATGTACCAGCGGCAGGCCGAGCCCCGTGCTCTTCGGTGCGCCGTCGGGACGCGGGAGCGAAAAGAAACGCTCGAAAATCCGCTCGCAGGCGTATTCGGCAATGCCGGGCCCCTGATCCTGTATGCGGAGCACTACGTTTGTGCCGTCGGCTTCTGCCGTGCAGGTGACTGTTCCTTCCTGTAGCGAGAAGTCGAGTGCATTCTGGAGCAGGTTGTTCAACGCCAGGCTGAGCAGGAAACGGTCGCCCGTGATCTGGAGAGCCGGTTCGGCGTTAAAACGCAGGGTGATTTTCCGCTGCCTGGCCTGAGTCGATATCGCCTGTTCAATCTCGCTGAACAGCTCGTTTGCATTGATGGTGGTTGGCGCTTCGAGTTCGCGCTGCTGTTCCAGTTGGGCGAGGCGCAAAAGCTTGTCGATCAGGGTCTGCAAGCGTTCGCTCTGGGTCTGCACGTTGGCCGTGAAGCGGCGGCGCTCAGCCTCCGGCAGGTCGTTCTCGGCGAGCAGTTCGGCGGCACCGCGAATGGCGGCGAGTGGGCTTTTCATTTCGTGCGTAAGGTGCTGGACGTAGTGTTCGACGTAGGCGCGGCCGTCGACTTCATTGCGCAACTGGGCGAGAGCGCGGGAGAGTTCGCCGATTTCGTCGCGCCCGCGCGAGGGCGGTTCGGCGGGTTGGCCGGCGGCGAGCAGGCGGGCGTAACGCACTAGGCGGCCCATCGAGACGGTAAGCCAGATGGTGAATGCGCCGCCGATCAGCAGCGTGGCACCGAGTAGCAGGAGCCCCTGCCGGAGAACGGTGCGTTCGCCGCGCTCAATGATCGGGGCCAGTGTGCGCGCGGGCTTGGCGACGGTGACAACGCCGACAACGCGGTCGCCGTCGCGCACGGCAGCGGCAACGTGCATGACGCTGCTGTTGCTGTCGTCCGGGTCTTCGCGTGTCGAGCGGCTGCCGTACTCGCCACGCAGGGTGCGATAGACGTCGCGCCAGTCGGCATAATTTTCACCGATGGCCTTGTGTTCGGAGTCGTAAAGAACGATTCCATTGGCGTCGGTGACATAGATGCGGAAATCGAGCGTCTGTTTTTCCAGCCCCCAGATCGTCGCCTTGACCGGGCGCAAGCGATAGGCTTCAACGCTTTGCGCGAAGCGCCCCTTGGGCAGTCGGCTGGCGAGCAGGTCGTCGCGCGCGAGTTCGGCCAGCAGTTGCGCGGTGTCGACCATCACGTCTTCCACCGCGTCGCGCACGCCGGGTTTGACTTCGTTGACGAACACGCGCAGCAGGAACCAGCCGGAAAGCCCGACGATCAGGAAGTAGCCGAGGAAAACCCGCGCCCAGAGTTTCATGGGTTTTGTGAGGACAGCGCGTAGCCGGTGCCACGGTGGGTGATGATCGGTTCACTCGACGGGTCGATAGCTCGCAACTTGGCGCGCAAGGTCTTGATGTGCGTGTCGATGCTGCGGTCGGTAGTGTCGGGCGCGTTGGCCCAGACGCGGTTCATGATCTGCTCGCGGGTGAAGACGCGGCCGGACGCGGAGAGGAGGAGGGCGAGCAGCAGGTATTCGTAGCGCGTGAGGTCGAGCGGCTGGCCGTGGAAAGCGATGCACAGGGCATCTGGTTCGTGCTGCCAGACTGGCTTTCCGGCGGTGTTCTCGTGATTGCGGGCGCGTGCGTCGCGGCGCAGGATGGCGCGGACTCGGGCAGCGACTTCGCGCGGCGAGAAAGGCTTGGTCACGTAGTCGTCAGCGCCAAGTTCGAGGCCGAGAATGCGGTCGATTTCCTCGGCACGCGCGGTGAGGAAGATGACTGGTACGTCGCGCCCCTCGGGGTGGGCGCGCAGCTGCTTGAGCACTTCAAAGCCGGTAGTGTCCGGCAGGCCGACGTCGAGAATGATCAGGTCGAAGGGTGATTCGCGATGGACTGGGAAAGCTTCGCGCCCGAGCAGGACGTGGCGGATCTCGAAGCCTTCGCTGCCCAGCGCGTAAATCAACGTGTCGGCGATGGCCTGTTCGTCTTCGACGAGGAGTATTTTCTGGGAGAGCATGGCGCTTGCCGGAATTGAGTGGGGCAACGCTACCCGAAAGTCATCATTCCGCCAAGCGCATTCTCTGTTGTTTCAGGTCGGATAGGACGAGAACTGGTCGGCCACTGCCCACCAGCGACCGTTTTCGCGGACGAAGAAAAACATGTCGCGGCCACCTTCTTCGTAGCGTCGGCCTCCCATCTCGAAGCTGATCTCGTAGAAGTAGGTCACGACGGCCGCATCGCCATAGACCCGGATCAACGGGTCGATCTCCCGCCAGCTGTGGATTCGCGCCGCCTCGGCGAAGCCCTTCCAGCCGGCGATGCATTCAGCGGCACCATCGCGCCGCAGACGGTCGGTCGGGGTGATGGCGAGCATCTGCGGGTGAAAATAGTCAGTGAGGGTGTCCGGGTTGCATTTTGTCCATGCATCGTTCAAGGCGCGAACGGTGGTCCAGATGTCCTGTTGCTCGGGGGTATTGAAGGTGGCTTCCATTGGGCTCAGTCCTTGATCTCTTCAGCGTTCCAGACGACCTTGGCCATCGTGTCGGCCAGACCGGCAAAGCAGGCGGCCTGGATCAGCCATCCGGCAGGTCGCGTGTTCCGGTGGCGCTGGCGACGATGGTACTCGCGTAACCCAGATCCTTCGCCGCGCGCACCGTCGAACTGAGGCAGTTGTGGGTCATGCGGCCGATGATAATCAGTTGCGTGCGGCCGGTTTGCGTGAGGATTTTCTGCAAATCCGTTCCGGCCAAGGCATTGGTAATGGCTTTTTCGACGACCTATTCGTCAGCTTGCGGGATCAAGGGGGCTGCGGGCTGGAGCGATAGTTCCTCCAGTTGAACAACGGGCCGCCAGCGCTATCCTGCCGTAAGGCTCGATGCGGCTAAGGCGCTGGTCGACGGTGGTCGCGGCATCGCCGCCGGCGCGATTACGGCGCATACCGATCTCACCTTGCTCATCCCGCGTCGACTGTTCGGCGCGGCGCTGGCACGCAAGGTCATCGGCATCATGTTGATCCTGGAAAAAGCAGTTCGCAGGTTGGGCTTCGCAAACTCAGTCCAACCGACACACTTATCTGCAGGCTCTGTGCGTCGAATACGCCAAGGAGTTGCTTGAAAGCATGCGCCTGAGTCTTGAGCAGATCGTTGACACGATTGGCTATGGCGACTTTCGTTTTTTCGCCGCCTGTTTGTCCGCTCTGCCGGCCTGAGCCCGGCACAATACCGGCAACGCTTCAGGCGACTGATCGAAGGATGATCGGTCGGAAAAGCCCCGCCTGAATCAAGCCTCGCTATTGGCTACCGGGAGTGGTGAGGCCAGCACCTCGTCCACCCGGTTGCGCTCGACATCGACCACCTCGAATCTCCATCCGGCGTAGTCGAAGCTTTCGCCTTTTTTCGGGATACGTCCCATCGCGCTGAGAACGAATCCGCCGACGGTGTGAAAGTTGCCGAAGGACTCATCGGGAATGTCGGGCAGGCCAATCTTCACCTTCATGTCGTCAACGGGCAGCAGGCCATCGAGCAGCCAGGAGCCATCGGCACGACGTACCGCCAGCGCCTCGTCCGGGTCATCGGCGAAGGGCATCATGTCGCCGACCACGGACTGCAGCAGGTCGTTAAGCGTGACAATGCCCTCGGTCTGCCCGAACTCGTTGATGACGAAGGCGAACGTGGTGCGCTGCGCACGGAAGGTGCGCATCAGTTCGATCAACGTCAGCGAGCCCGGAATGAAGCAGGGAGGGGTCATCTCGGTCTGGGCAAAGTCGAGCTTGCCAGCCAGCGCCGCCTGCAGGATGTCATGGCTCTCAACGACGCCGATTACGTGCTGTATGTCACCCTTGCAGAGTGGCATCTGGGCATGCGGTGACTCGCGCAGTATGCCCAGGTTGTGCTCGCGAGGACGCAGCAGGTCAAGGTAGGCCACGTTGGCCGCGGGGGTCATTATGGCCGCGACGTAACGATCTTCCAGACGGAATACGTTGCTCAGCAGGTGACTCTCTTCCGGTGCAATCTTCCCCGCGCGCTCGCCTTCGTCCACGTAGGCAAGGATGTCCTCGACGCTTACGACGGCCGGAGCGGCGCGTACCGGTAGGGCGGTCAGGACGAGATCCGACGACCACGAAAGCAGGGAAATGGCCGGCGAGATGAAACGGATGAACAGCGACATGGCCGGGGCACAGGCCATTGCCACTTTTTCCGGATGAGCGATGGCGATCCGTTTGGGGACAATTTCACCGAATACGATGGAGAACGCGGTAACCAGAACGATGGTCGCGGTCAGCGCAATTTCCTCCTTGATGGACGCGACAAAAGGCAACCAGGTCACGATGAGGGCGGCAAAGCCATCCTTCAGCGCGGACTCGCCGAAAACGCCGGAGAGCAGGGCAGCGGCGGTCACGCCAGTTTGCGTTGCGGCCAGCAGGCGGCTGGGATGGTCCTTGATGGCCAGCGCCTGGGCGGCGCGCAGGTCGCCGGCTTCGGCCAGCGGGTGCAGTCGTGACCGGCGAGCCGACGCCAGGCCCATCTCGGCAAGCGAAAAATAGCCCGAGATGGCAATCAGCAGAACCAGAATCCAGAATGCATCCATGGGAGTTTTGATCAGTAAATGTAAACGGCATCATCATGCCAGCACTTGTGTTTCGCCGCGAGGCATATAAGGAAATAGACGGGTGCAGTAGCGCAGCGCGATGTCTTTTGCCAAGTGCGCTGGGGCATTATCGGCGGCGTCCGTGACTAATTTGGATGAACGTCAGTTTTGTTTTCCTCGAGCACGTGGTCTGGACGCAATCCGCCTCTGGAGCCCGACGATACTGCTCGGAATTGTGAATTGCTCGCTCATCAGCCAAGGTGATATTGGGTATCGCTTGCTAAAAATATGAAAAAACAAATTAAAAATGAAACTAAATAGCTTGATAGTTTCAAAAAAATGACCTATAGTTTGATTAAATCTGTTTAAAATGAAAATTTAATGAAACTAACTGCCGAAAAAGAGTTTTTCACGACCAGGGAAGCCGCAAAGCGTCTCGGTGTTTCGCTTCGAACGGCGCAGCTCTGGAGTGAGAGCGGCCTGCTGGAGGCGTGGAAGACAGACGGTGGACATCGTCGGATCAGTCTGGAGTCGGTTCAGCGTGTGCTGGAAAAAAAGCAGCCGCCAGAGCAGAAATCAAAAGAGGATATCGGGATGTTGA
>JAIFNM010000278.1 GCA_020047725.1 Betaproteobacteria bacterium | reverse complement strand
CGGGTGGGCAATTCACCGATCCGGTATTCAGCACCATGAAGGAACGCGACATGTTGCGCTTCAACGGGCCACACGGCAGCTTCTTCCTGCGTGAAGAGTCGGACAAACCGATGCTGCTGGTGGCTGGCGGCACCGGCTTTGCGCCGATCAAGGCCATCGTCGAACATGCGATCGCCGAGAAATCGACACGTCCGATGGCAATTTACTGGGGTGGTCGCAAGCGGGCTGATCTGTATCTGCAGACGCTGGCCGAACAATGGGCGATCGACCATCCTGGCATCCGCTTCGTTCCGGTGCTTTCCAACTCACCCGAAAGCGAGCGCTGGGGAGGCCGATCTGGCTTTGTTCATGCCGCCGCCATGCAAGACTTTCCGGACCTTTCCGGCCATCAGGTGTATGTTTGCGGTTCGCCCGAGATGGTGGCTGCCGCCCGGCTCGATTTTGTCGGACAATGCAAGCTGCCGGAGACCGAGTTCTTTGCCGACTCCTTTGAATTAGCCAACGACGAAGCCAGCACACTGCCAACCCCATCTCTCATTGCAGGTTGATCACCATGCCCGATGTATTCATTTCCCGACAACCTCTGGTCAATCGCCAGAGCAAAATCATCGCCACTCGCCTGACACTGCACTTCGGTGACGGAGCAACGACGAAAGATGCCGCCAAGGCATTGAACGCACTGACTGAGTTCTGGCCGCAGGGCGAAAAGCTGGTCTTCATCAATTGCGAAAATGCGCCTCTGGATGCCGCTTTTCTTGACTGGCAGATACCGGGCAATGCCACGCTCGAAGTTCATTCATCGTCGATCACCGGGCCGGGAGGCGCCGACTTCATTGCAGCCGTACAAGCCAGCCAGCCTTCGCTTTGCCTCACCTTCGACGCGCAGGCCAAAGCCGCGCTGTCCGCCGGACTTGCTTTCCGCTTTATCAGTTTCGATGCGCAGCGTTTCACCTCGGCGCAGCTCAAGAGTCTGGCGACGCAGACTCAGCCCTTCGGCATCGGTGTGGCCATGAACGTCGTTGGCGGCCAGAGTTTTCAGGCCTGCCTCGATGCCGGACTGAATGCCGCCGCCAGCTGGTTTTTCAAACAGCCGACGGGCACGCCGGCAAAAGCCCTGAACCCTGGGCAGGCACAAATCATTCGTGTTCTGAATCTGGTGCGCAAGAATGCCGAAATCAAGGAAATCGAGGCCGCGCTGAAGCAGGATGTGGCTCTTTCATACAAACTGCTGCGTTACATCAATTCGGCCGGTTTTGGCCTGTCCTGCGAAGTCCAGTCCTTCCGCCACGCAGTGACCATTCTCGGCTACAACAAGCTCAATAAATGGCTGTCGCTGTTACTGGCCACAGCCAGCAAGGACCCGATGGCGCCGGCGCTGATGCACACGGCGCTGACCCGCGCACGCCTGATGGAAGTGCTGGCGCATGGTCTGGTGGATAAACAGGAATACGACAACCTGTTCATCACTGGCGCCTTCTCGATGCTCGACGCCCTGCTTGGTGTGAGCATGGACAAGGTGCTTGAATCGATGAGTCTGCCCGAACCCATTTGTGATGCCTTGCTGGGCCACGGCGGCGTGTATGGCCCCTTCCTCGATCTGGCACAAGCAAGCGAGAGCGGAGACGGAGCGGCACTCGCCGAACAGGCAGGAATGCTCGGATTGTCTGCCGATCAGTTCAACCGCGCACAGATGCAGGCACTGGCCTTTGCCGACACGATGGAACTTTAGTCAGGCCAGCGTCACAGCCCCGGGAATAGGCCAATGCTGATCAATTGCGCGGTTTACGCCAACGGCAAGAAACTTGCCGATATCGCTGTCTCCGAAATCAGCGACTACGTCGAACACCCTGACGCCTTCGTCTGGGTCGCCCTCTGCGATCCGGAGCCTGCGGAACTCGACGAGATGCAGCTCGAATTCGGCTTGCACGAGCTCGCGGTCGAAGATGCGCGCAACGGCCATCAGCGGCCAAAGATCGAGGAATATGGCGACTCGCTTTTCTGTGTGCTGAAACTGCTTGAACTCGACGGCGACGAACTACTGGTCGGTGAAGTCGATATTTTCATCGGTACCAACTACGTGCTTTCAGTGCGAAACCACAGCCGGCAAACCTTCCTCAGCGTGCGCGAGCGTTGCGAGCGCGAGCCCGACTTGCTTTCGCACGGCGCCAGTTTCGTTTTTTATGCACTCATGGATGCCGTCGTTGATCGCTACTTCCCGATTGTCGATACGCTTGAAACCGAACTTGAAACCATCGAGGAACACATTTTCAACAAGGGAACTGCTCGGCTCAATATCGAGCGTCTTTACACCCTGAAACGCAAGGTGATGGTACTCAAGCATGCCGTCGCACCATTGATGGAAGCAACCGCCAAACTGCATGGAGGAAGAGTGCCGAAAACCTGCGTCAACTCGCAGGAATACTTCCGCGATGTCTCCGATCACCTGACGCGGATCAATGCGTCTCTGGACACGATCCGCGACACGATCGGCACCGCAATTCAGGTTAACCTTTCGATGGTCACCATCGAGGAAAGCGAGGTCAATAAGAAACTCGCCGCCTGGGCCGGCATCTTCGCGGTCGCCACGGCCTTCGCCGGCATCTGGGGAATGAATTTCACGGTAATGCCCGAATTACAATGGGAATTCGGTTATCCACTTGCAATTGGCATCATTTCCGCAACCTGCATCGCTCTGTATGTCCGCTTCAAGCGCTTCGGCTGGTTGTAGACTTGACGACCGTGACGCTCCCTTTCGCTTGCACAAAAACAAAAAGACCGGCGAAAACCGGTCCTTTTTGGCTTTAGTACAAGCGAAAACTACTTCAAGTTGAGAATCCACTTCACCAGCTTGGTTGCTTCTTCCGGTTTGACCGAGGTGTTCGGTGGCATCGGAATTTCGGCACCGAGCTCTTTCGCCCAGGCACCCTTGCCACCCTTGATGACTTTTTCAGCGAGCTTGGCTTCAACGTCTTTCTGTCCGGCGTAGCGCTTGGCGATGTCCTTGTAGGCCGGGCCGACGATCTTCTTTTCAACGGTATGACAGGCCATACAGCCCTTTGCCTTGGCCAGCGCTTCGTCCGCCTGAGCGGCACCGGCGGACCAAATGCCCACACCTGCCAGCAGGGCTACATAAAGGGCTTTCATTTGCTCGCTCCAAACAGATAAATAGGAAATTTGCCACATGCCGATGATTTTTCACTTGATCCAGCTTAAGAAACGCTGAGGCACCTCAAAAAAGCCAGCAACAGTGCTAACAACGCAACGGAAACCCTGCCGTTGACCGCCGGAAAGATGATCAACTCCGACCAGATACGGCAAGCATGGCACCGGCTCCGACAAAGATGCCACCAAAGAAGCGATTCTGAGCCTTCAATGCCTTTGGGTCGTGCAACCAACGACGCAAACGCGAAGCCAGCAGGGCGTAGCCTGACATCACCACCGTATCGACGCCGCACATGGTCAGTCCAATGATCAGGAACTGTGGCCACTGCGGATGCGATGGATCGATGAATTGGGGCATCAGGGCGGACATGAAAATGATCGCCTTGGGGTTGGTCAGATTGACCAGCAAACCTTCCATGAACAGGCCTTCGGGAGCGGCCAGCGAGCTGTTCTCATCGATTTCCTGCGGTGCAGACCGCCATTTCTGAACGCCCAGCCAGATGAGGTAAGCCGCCCCGATGAACTTGACGATGTCGAACGCCAGTGTTGACGCCGTCAACAAGGCCCCCAGCCCGACGGCGACAATCGCCAGCTGGATGATCAGCGCGCTCTGCAAACCGAAAATGACGCGCAACGTCGCGCCGTAACCATAGCGCAGACCGGCGCTCATCGACGCCGCCGCGCCCGGTCCGGGTGAAACGGCGATGAGGATCGCCGCAACGAGAAAGCCAAGCCAGAGGGAAAGTGCCATTTCGATTAGCGCCTCTTGAGTTGGCTAAGATCACGTACCGCACCGGTCGCTGCCGAGGTGGCCATCAGTGCGTAGGCCTGCAGTGCTTTCGAGACGACTCGCGTACGCGGCGCGGCCGGTTGCCAGCCCTGGTCATTGGCGTCCATCGTGATACGGCGCAATCTCAGTTCGTCGTCGGAAACGGCCAGATGAATGCGCCGATTGGGAATGTCGATTTCAATCGTATCGCCCTCTTGCACCAAGCCGATGGCGCCGCCCTCGGCGGCTTCCGGCGAGACGTGGCCAATCGACAGCCCCGAGGTGCCGCCCGAGAAGCGTCCGTCGGTGAGCAGCGCGCAGACTTTGCCCATCCCTTTGGATTTGAGATAGGAGGTCGGGTAGAGCATTTCCTGCATGCCGGGCCCGCCTTTCGGGCCTTCGTAGCGGATCACGACCACGTCGCCTGCCGCGATCTGGTCGGCGAGGATACCCTGTACTGCCGCATCCTGACTTTCAAAAACCCGCGCCTTGCCACTGAATTTCCAGATGCTTTCGTCTACCCCAGCCGTTTTCACGATGCAACCGTCGACCGCGATATTGCCGTAAAGCACGGCCAGACCGCCCTCCTGCGTGTAGGCGTTGGACTTGTCGCGAATGCAGCCGTGCGTGCGGTCGAGATCGAGTTCGGGGAAGCGACGATCCTGCGAGAACGCCGTCTGGGTCGGGACGCCACCGGGAGCGGCCTTGTAAAAACTGGACACCTTGAGATCGTGCGCGTGAATGACATCCCACATGGACAGGGCTTCAGTCAGCGTCTTGGCATGGACGGTCGGCACGTCACCATGCAGCAGGCCGGCGCGATCAAGTTCGCCGAGAATGCCGAAAATGCCACCGGCGCGATGCACGTCCTCGATGTGGTACTTGTCGGTCATCGGCGCCACTTTGCACAGGCATGGCACCTTGCGCGAAATGCGGTCGATGTCGGCCATGGTGAAATTGACGCCGGCTTCCTGCGCGGCGGCGAGAATGTGCAACACGGTGTTGGTCGACCCGCCCATCGCCACATCCAGGGCCATGGCATTTTCAAAAGCCTTGAACGAGCCGATGGCGCGCGGCAGCACGGATATATCATTTTTTTCATAGTAACGATGGCACAGCTCGACGATCTGCCGTCCAGCCTTGAGGAAGAGCTCCTTGCGATCAACATGGGTGGCCAGCGTCGTACCGTTGCCGGGCAGCGAGAAGCCTAGCGCTTCGGTCAGACAGTTCATCGAGTTAGCGGTAAACATGCCGGAGCAGGAACCGCAGGTCGGGCAGGCAGAACGCTCGATTTCATCGAGTTCGGCGTCGGAAATGCTGCTGTCGGCGGCCTTGACCATGGCGTCGACAAGATCGAGGTGAATGATCTTGCCACCCGGTGCCGTGTACTTCCCGGCCTCCATCGGACCACCCGAAACAAAGATTGTCGGAATGTTAACGCGCAGCGCCGCCATCAGCATGCCCGGCGTGATCTTGTCGCAGTTCGAGATGCAGACCATGGCATCCGCGCAATGCGCATTGACCATATACTCGACCGAATCGGCGATCAGGTCGCGCGAAGGCAGCGAATAAAGCATGCCGTCGTGGCCCATGGCGATACCGTCGTCGACGGCGATGGTGTTGAATTCCTTGGCTATGCCGCCGGCTTTCTCGATTTCCGCCGCCACCAGCTGACCCATGTCCTTGAGGTGAACGTGGCCTGGAACGAACTGCGTAAAGGAATTGACCACGGCAATGATCGGCTTGCCGAAATCGCCATCCTTCATGCCGGTAGCACGCCAAAGCGAACGGGCGCCGGCCATGTTGCGGCCGTGGGTCGATGTACGGGAACGATAGTCAGGCATGGCAAACCTCCAAAGCAATAACGAACGGAATCGAACGACTCATTCTACCGAAGAAGCTTGGCGTTGAGTTCGCTGGCGAACACGCAACCGTTGAGAGTGTTGAAAGATCGACTTGTTCAATTGCGGGGGTCGATTTACGACATACTCCACCGTCCGTCAAGTTCATGGGATAGAACTCCGATCAATCTGCGGCTAGACGAACCGGGGCTTCTGATATTATTTCGTCATCAACCAGCCAGGGCTAACCCGAATGAAAAGTGACCTTCCCTCATTTGCAGTTCTGATCGATGCCGACAATGTAAAATTGGATAGCATTTCTCCGATTCTTGAGGAGATCACGCGCAATGCCCGAATTACGGTACGGCGTATCTACGGAGACTTCACCAGTCAGAATCTCTCGATCTGGAAGACCAAACTCGCCGAACACGCAATTCACCCGATTCAACAATATCGCAATACGATTGGAAAGAACGCCAGTGATAGCGCTCTAATAATTGACGCGATGGATCTACTGCATTCGCGACGCTTCGAAGGGTTTTGCCTGGTCAGCAGTGACAGCGATTTCACCCGACTCGCAACCCGCATTCGCGAGGACGGTTTGGTCGTGTATGGTTTTGGGGAGAAGAAAGCGCCAAAAGCGTTCGTCAACGCATGCGACCGCTACATCTACATTGAAAACCTCCAAACACCCCAACTGCCGGAGCAAATCGTAGAACATACAAACGGTCCCGTAAGCACCCCGTTGCCGGCACCGCCAGACCCGTCAGGAAATCCGAAAATCAGCGCGGACGCCGAGAGCGACGCGATAGCGTGTAAAGCACTACCCTCAACGGAAGGGGCCCGGCCAACCTGCAAGCCCCCCTCACAAGCATCCAAGCTTCTTTTGAGGGCTTACACCAACGTGACCGATGAGCAAGGCTGGGCGATGCTCGGCAGCATGTCGTCCTACATCCATGCCAATCACTCAGACTTTGATCCACGCACATTCGGGTGCGCCAAGTTCATTGACCTGATTCAGAAAGCCGAAGCTTTTGAGTTGGTTCAGCGGGCTTACAAGAATGGGCAGAGTTACTTTTGCCGACCATGGTCCGAATCAAACGCTTCCGTGGCAAGCCTGAAAATTAGCAAAGAAGACGACAAGCAGGAATTTCGCTTGGCCCTTTTGAAGGCGGTCTCCGAAGCGGCATCATCAAACGGCTGGTCACCAATCAGCACAATTGGGCAAAAACTCAAGGCTCTCGGCCATGACATCAGCAAATCTGGATTTTCAACACTGACCGATGCTCTGAAGGCTACGTCGCTCTTTGAAATGCAGGGAAGTGGTGCTGCACGCTACTTCCGCCGAAAATTTCAGGATTCAGGAAAAACTGATTCGGCCCACTGCTGCCTGCACACGCCAAACCAATCACGAAATACAGATACGGAAAACTCATGAGTGAAATCTGGACGCGGATAAAAGCCCAACTGGAGATATTCTCCAAACCCTTCCCGCAGACAGCGATTGACCTGGCGAATACCCACCGCGAGGAGGCCGCACCTTACCTGATCACCTGCCTCGAAGCCATTGCCGCCGATCCATCGCCAACGAAGAATCAGGACTACATGTTGCACCTGTACGCCATGCATTTGTTGGCTTCATGGCGGGAGACACGTGCCTATGGGTCGATAGTGCAACTCGGCCACCATCAGGATGACGTGATTGAAGACATGATGGGCGACGTGGTGACGGAAACCTATGGTCGTATTCTGGCCTCGGTTTGCAATGGCGACATGCGCCCCCTGGAAGCTCTGGTTGAGGATAAGAATGCAGGCATCTGGGCACGCCATGCAGCTATGGTGGCAATGACCGTGCGCACTCTGGAAGGCGATGCCGACCGCGAAGCGGTCATTACCTATCTAGCCGACCTAGGTGAGCGCGAAGCCCTGCGTCTTGGCACTTTGAACGGCAACTTTGATGAGTTTGAGCTGATCGACGGTATTGTCAGCAACGCCACCGATCTTGGTGCGGTTTCGATGCTGCCGGCAATTCGCCAGTGGTTTGCCAAAAAGCTTCTTGACGAATCGATTGCCGGCGAACGGTGGGTTACCACTAATATTGTGCAAAGTCCGGAGGAATGCCTGGCCAGGTTGCGCCGTAACAATCAAAGCTACCTTTCGGATGTTGCAGCGGAAATGGCCTGGTGGGCTGGTTTCAAGGATGATGTAGCACCAGCCCCCAGCAAACATATCCCCGCCGATGACGACATTTTTGATGTGTACTCTGCTGGGAGAATCTCAGAAAGACCGACAACCATCGTGCGCGATACACCGAAGATTGGCCGCAATGACCCCTGTCATTGCGGCAGTGGCCGCAAATACAAGAAGTGTCATGGTTCGGCGGTTTAGTCAGATGGTTGCGACCAAGAATTTGAATCAGAACGTATATGTATTCACTGGAATCACCTTTGGAAGCTCACCAAATGGTCTTCTACAATTGAACCTGCTGAAGGGCCAATGAACACGCCACTCTTCAGGCATATCATTTGTAGATCGCCTATCCATGCGGCCTCCAGGCTTTTTGATTGTTGTACTTATTGCCAATAAGCTGATTCATCGATCCCCGCCATTTCTGCCTTCGCCGGAATGCCTCAATTTGTAGAGTTCCCCATGCTGATCCATCCCCAGTTCGACCCCATTGCCATTTCACTCGGCCCGCTCGCCATACGCTGGTACGGGCTGATGTATCTGCTTGCCTTTCTCCAGTTCTGGTGGCTGGGCAAGCGGCGCATCGAGACGCATCCGCAGCTTGCAAAAGCAGGCTGGACGGTGCCGCAACTCGACGATCTGCTGTTCTACGGCGTGCTCGGGGTTGTTCTCGGCGGGCGCCTGGGCCAGGTGATTTTCTACGAACCCGGTTACTACCTTGCCCATCCATCCGAAATCCTCGCCGTCTGGAAGGGCGGCATGGCCTTCCACGGCGGCTTCCTTGGTGTTCTGGTCGCGATGGCGCTGTATGCGCGCAAGACGAAACGCACCTGGCTGGACATCACCGATTTCATCGCGCCGCTGGTTCCGCTAGGGCTGGCGACAGGGCGCATCGGCAACTTCATCAACGGTGAACTGTGGGGGCGGATCAGTGATCCTGGCTTGCCGTGGGCGATGGTTTTCCCGCAGGTCGACAACCTGCCGCGCCATCCCTCGCAGCTCTACCAGGCCGGGCTGGAGGGCGTGCTGCTGTTTGTCATTCTGTGGATCTACTCAAGCGGCACGCGGCCGCGCGGCGCGATCTCCGGCGTGTTCCTCATCGGCTATGGCTGTTTCCGCTTCATGGCCGAGTTCTTCCGCATGCCGGATGATGGCATCTTCGGACTGTCGGAGGTCATCAGCATGGGTCAGTGGCTGTCGCTGCCGATGATTCTGATCGGCGTCGCCATGCTCGCCTTCTCATACCGCCGACGATAGTTGTTCGCCAAAGAATCAGGCACGCGCATCTGGGCTAAAATCTCGTTTGCTCCGAACTTTTTAACTCTCTGAAGGAAACAGCAATGGACTTATCGCACATTGAACATATCGGCATCGCCGTCAAGAGCCTGGAAGAAGCCATCCCGTTCTGGGAAAAGCAGCTTGGCCTGAAATGCTATTCCATCGAAGAAGTGCCGGAACAAAAGGTCCGCACCGCGTTCTTCAAGGTTGGACAATCCAAAATTGAACTGCTCGAATCGACCGATCCGGAAGGCCCGATCGGCAAGTTCATCGAGAAAAAGGGTGAAGGCGTCCATCACATCGCCATCGCCACCAACGGGCTGCAAGCCAACCTGACCGAGCTCGATGGCAAAGGCGTGCAGCTGATCGACAAGACCCCGCGCAAAGGCGCCGAAGGCCTGAACATCGCTTTCCTGCACCCCAAGGCCACACGTGGCGTGCTGCTCGAACTGTGTGAAGATCCAGCGAAGTAAGCTGGTTCAGAGAAACAAATCAGGATCAGGCCGCTGAACCGCTATTGGCCTGATTCTGTTCGCACTGCAAGCCGCCCCCTCGGGGCGGCTTAACCGTTTGTGAAGGATCGTCGATGACCTGGTTTTCCTTACCGATTACTCAGGAGAAAAACAAAGCCGAATTCTTCGACGCCTCCACGGCGACCACCTGGCTAGCAAGGCAACCACAAGCCAATGCGCCAGCCATGCTGGACAAGCTGCTGGCCCAGATTCAAGCCTTCAACCTTTATCGCACATCGCCAAAAGAGCGTTTCAAAACGATTGAAGTGCTGCGCAAGACCCTCTTTTCCGTCAGTGGCGAATGCCAGCGCCGCTACGAAAACAAGCCGCTACCGCTGCCGCCTGCTGAACAGGCCGTGTTCGAATCGACACGCCAGCTCTGGCGTGCCGGCCGGGTCGCCTATCTGCATTGTCTGCGTGCCGGCCTTGACGGCAACCCATCCTTAACCGCTCACCATGGCAAAGTCGCCCACCGCGCTCTGACCTGCCTGCGCATGGAGCAGATGCACTGCTACCTCGCCGGTACTGAGCTCGATGGCGAATTCTGGCGCAACCTGCATGCCGTTTTTACGTCGGCCGAACAACTCGGTGTCGAACGGGAGCTGGTGCAAGACCCGCAACTGGGGGAAACCAGCGAATCGACGGCCAGCGGTCAGTACGCGATGGCTATCCTGCTGCATCTGGCGCGCCCCTATTCCCTCACGCGCGCCCAGTTTTCGGCCACCGTCCGCTGGCTTGCCCGCTGGCGCGAACAAGCCAAAATCCTTGCCGAACCGGACACGAGTCCACGCGCCTGCTGCATTGCCCTCGATCTGGCCCAAGACCAGCCGCTGCATGACAACCTGCGTGCCGCCAGCATCCCGCGCTGGTTATCGGTCACCCCGGTGCTGCGCAAGATTCGCCAGCGGCTCGACTTGCTGGCCACAGGCGAGTCACCTGAAAACCTCAAACTCGGCAGCGTACTGTCGAGTGAAGCATGTGTGTCGCTGCTTAGCGAGCTGGTCGATCATCTGAAATTCCAGCAACAGGCCGCTTTTGAAAGTGTCAGGGCGGCCACGGCAACGACCGTCGCTACCGGACCGGAGAACATCTTCCGACTGCTCGGCGGCAAGGGGCTAAATAGTGCTGACCTGCTCGCCAGCGCACCGGGCAGCACCCTCAATCAGGAGCGCCTTGCCCTGTTCGGCCACGCCTCGCGTGAAGAAGAAAGTGAAGATGCGTATGAAGGTGAGGCCTGGCAGATCGTTCGCCGCGAACCGGACGAACTGTATCTGATCCGGCCTGCCGGTATCAGCGGGCAGCGGCTGGCACTCAGAGGCTTGCTGGCGATCAGGGACACGCAAAACGAAACCTGCATTCTGGCCACCCTGCGCAGCCTGTATTCGCGGAGCGACGGGAGTCTGTGCGTTATCGCCAGCCCATACTCCGGAACGCCGGTGCCGCTGCTGGTCGAAATCCGGGGGAAAACAGGCGGCAAACTGGTGCGTTATCCCGCCTTCCTTCTGCCGGCGAAACTGGAGGATGGTTCGTCTTCAGTCGTATTGCCGCTGGGTGTACCGGCGCACGCCTTGTCGATGCGCATTTACGAAGCCCGCGAGAAATCCCAGCTCGCGCTCCGCCTGAGTTTGACACCTCCGAGGCACATTTCAGGCCGACCCCTAGCAATGGCAAGGCGTCCGTAGTGTTGATTCGCCAAAACCCTAGATACA
>JAIFNM010000172.1 GCA_020047725.1 Betaproteobacteria bacterium | reverse complement strand
TACTCTCGCTGGCTATTGGCGGCATCGTTCTTGCCACCATCAATATGTTCGGTGGATTCGCCGTCACCCAGCGCATGCTGGCCATGTTCCGAAAATAAGGAGATATGAATATGCTTGGAAATTTGGCAACGGTCTCCTATATCGGAGCGACCATCCTTTTCATCCTGTGCCTCGGGGGCCTGTCCAACCAAGAAACAGCACGACGCGGAAACCTCTACGGCATAATCGGCATGGCCATTGCCGTTGTGGCGACGGTGTTTGGGCCACAAGTCACCTCGGCCGGTCTGCCATGGATTATTGGCGCGATGGTTCTCGGCGGCGGCATCGGCCTTTACGCTGCTCGCGTCGTGCAAATGACGCAAATGCCAGAGCTTGTGGCATTGATGCACAGCATGGTTGGTCTTGCCGCCATGCTGGTCGGCTACGCCACTTTCATTGATCCTGCGGCCTCTGCTGGTATGGAAGGTGCTGAAAAAGCAATTCATGAGATGGAGATGTACATCGGCATCCTGATTGGCGCCATCACCTTCTCAGGTTCGGTTATCGCCTTCGGCAAGTTATCCGGGAAAATCGGCGGCAAACCAGTCCTGCTCCCAGGACGTCACTGGATGAACCTGGCCGGTTTGCTGATCATCATCTACTTCGGTCGTGAATTTCTGCATGCCGAGACCATCACCGCAGGCATGACACCGATGATCGTCATGACCATCGTTTCTTTACTCTTCGGTGTTCATATGGTGATGGCTATCGGCGGCGCCGACATGCCCGTTGTGGTGTCGATGCTCAACAGCTACTCAGGTTGGGCGGCGGCAGCAACCGGCTTCATGCTGTCGAACGACCTACTAATCGTCACTGGCGCGCTGGTTGGATCGAGTGGTGCAATTCTGTCCTTCATCATGTGCTCCGCGATGAACCGCCACTTTATCAGCGTTATCGCCGGTGGCTTCGGCTCAGATGGCGGCACTCCAGCTCCTGCGGCGGGTGGTAGTGCGCAACCCGCCGGAGAGGTTTCACCAATTCTTGCTGCAGAAACGGCAGAACTGCTACGTGAAGCAAAGAACGTCATCATCGTCCCGGGTTACGGCATGGCAGTGGCACAAGCCCAGCACACGGTCAATGAAATCACGCAGTTTCTGCGCGGAAAAGGCGTCAATGTTCGCTTCGGCATTCACCCGGTTGCGGGTCGCATGCCGGGTCACATGAACGTTCTTCTCGCTGAAGCCAGAGTGCCCTACGATATTGTGTTCGAGATGGATGAGCTCAATGAAGACTTCCCCGCCACCGACGTGACCATGATTATCGGCGCCAACGACATCGTCAATCCAGCTGCTCAGGATGACCCGACAAGCCCGATCGCGGGAATGCCGGTTCTCGAAGTGTGGAAGGCCAAGACGTCGATCGTGATGAAACGCAGTATGGCCTCTGGTTACGCCGGCGTCGACAATCCGCTCTTCTACAAGGACAACAACCGCATGCTCTTCGGTGATGCCAAGAAAATGCTGGACGAGGTGCTGGTAGCACTCAAGTCCTGAGTCTGATCAAGCAAGGCTGCAACTGAAACGCCCGCTGACTGCGGGCGTTTTTTTGTCGATCTGACAAAACTAAATCTCACCGACCGCAAATAGGCGGCGATGCTCTTTCATAGCATACCGGTCAGTCATTCCGGCAATGTAATCCGCTACTCGCCGCGGCTGATTGCCTTCATCCTGAAACTGCGGTGGCAGCATGCGCGGGGCACTGATAAAGGCACCGAACAGATCACTAACGATCCGTCGCGCCTTGCTAGTCATGCGCAAAACCTCGAAATGTTGATAGAGATGATTGCGAAGAAAGCGCTTTAATTCGCGCTGCGCTTCGCGTAACTCATCTGAAAATCCGACAAGCGGCAATCCAAGCCTGGCTTCAACCAAAGTCTTCGGATCGTGTAGCGTAATGTTACTGGCCGTTTTTTCGATCATGTCGCAGACTAGAACGTTGATCATGCGACGGATTGTTTCGTGGATCAGCCGACGACCACCAATATCCGGATACGCAGACCTGACTGCGGCTACATGGTGAGCAAACAAACCAACTTCCTGAAGCTCCTCCAGCGAAATTAGCCCCGAACGCAAACCATCATCGACATCATGATTGTTGTAGGCAATTTCATCGGCGAAGTTGCATATTTGCGCTTCTAGAGAAGCTTGTGTTTTGTCGACAAAGCGCTCACCCAGCTCACCCAGCATGGCCGCGTGCTCTGCAGAGCAATGCTTGATAATGCCTTCACGTGTTTCAAAGCACAAATTGAGTCCATCAAAAGCAGCGTACCGCTCTTCGAGGCGGTCGACAATCCGCAAACTTTGCAGGTTGTGCTCAAAGCCTCCGTGATTGCTCATGCAGGCGTTGAGTGCATCCTGCCCCGCATGCCCAAACGGAGTATGCCCAAGATCGTGTGCGAGAGAAATCGCCTCAGCAAGATCCTCGTTTAGACCCAGAACACGGGCGATACCTCTGGCAATTTGCGCAACCTCAAGCGTATGGGTCAGGCGCGTCCGGAAGAGGTCACCCTCGTGGTTTACAAACACCTGTGTCTTGTATTCGAGGCGCCGGAAAGCTGTTGAGTGGACGATGCGATCTCGGTCACGCTGGAACTCGCTGCGATATGAGGGCGTTTGCTCAACATAACGTCGGCCGCGCGTATTTGCCGAAGAAACAGCATAGGGTGCCAATTCATGCATGAATCGACCGCGCTTCAATCGCTCGGGTAATTTCTAAGGGTGTCGCAATGTCACTGACAACCGCACCCGCAATTTCTTTGAGCAGTACAAGACGCATTTTTCCGCCCTGCACTTTTTTGTCATGCTGCATCAGTTCAAGATAGCGGTCGGCAGCCATACGCGGGCCAACGACCGGCAAACCAGCCCGCGTGAAAAGCGCCTCAACTCGCCCAACGTCATTTGCACTGATCCAGCCTAGCTGCCGAGACAACTCGGCAGCCATCATAGTTCCTACCGCCACAGCCTCCCCGTGGAGCCATTCGCCGTAACCCATCCCGGTTTCAATAGCATGCCCAAAGGTGTGTCCAATATTCAACAGCGCACGCTCTCCGTTTTCATGCTCATCGGCGACAACGACTTCGGCCTTGTTTTCACATGAGCGACGAATCGCATATTCAAGCAACTGCGGCTCACGGCCAAGCAGGCGCTCAATATGCGTTTCAAGCCATTCGAGGAACGGCAAATCACGTATCAGCCCGTACTTTATGACTTCTGCCAAACCCGCTCGCAATTCGCGATCAGGCAAGGTATCCAGAACATCCGTGTCGGTTAGCACTAGCGTAGGTTGATAGAACGCACCAATCATATTTTTGCCCGACGGGTGATTGATTGCCGTCTTTCCACCAATTGACGAATCGACCTGTGAAAGTAATGTCGTTGGAACCTGGATGAAAGGCATTCCACGCTGGTAGCAGGCCGCCGCAAAACCGGTCATGTCACCGACAACCCCTCCGCCAAGCGCGATCAGGGTTGTGGAGCGCTCGCAACGGCGTTTAAGCAAAGCATCGAAAATCGTGTTGAGGGTTTGCCAGTTTTTAAACTGCTCACCATCAGGAAGAATGATTTCAGCAACGTCAATGCCGGCAGTACTCAAAGAATCAACAAATCTCCGGAGGCAAAGTGGCGCAACCGTCGTATTGGTGACTATCGCCACCTTTGGCTGTCGAAGATATGGCAGCAGCAATTCACTCCGCTGCAGAACTCCTTGTCCGATAAAAATAGGATAGGCGCGCTTCCCGAGCGCAACAGTTAGCGTTTCCAATGTTCCTCAACTTCCTTGATTAACATCTGCAATAGGTTCTGAGTATTAACCCGGCCATTGTCAACGACCAGATGCGCCACCTCGCGATAAAATTGATCACGATGCGACAAAAGTTCCGTCAGTTTTTTTAGCGGGTCAACAACCTGCAACAACGGCCGATTTCGATCATGGCGTGTACGCTCCATAAGAACGTACGGTGACGCATTGAGAAATACAACAAACCCGCTCCTTCTCATGTTGTCACGATTTTCCTTGAGCAGAACGGCCCCGCCTCCAGTTGCCACGACCTGCCCGCCTTTCATGGAAAGATCAGAGATCACTTGGGCTTCTCGGTTTCGAAACCCTTTCTCCCCCTCAATTTCGAATATCGTCGGGATGCTAACGCCGGTCCGAGCCTCAATTTCACGGTCTGAATCGACAAAGTCAAGATTCAGCCTCTTTGCAAGCATTCGCCCGACCGTCGTTTTTCCGGCACCCATCAGGCCTACCAGATAGACGTTCCCTATCTCGTTCAGTTTATCCACATCATCATTCTACCGCAGCGCCTACGCAACTAAACAACACAAAAAAAGCCGGCAACTGCCGGCTTTTCTTGAGCACTCGCTTGGGAATCAACGTACAGACAGGCCTTCAGCTACAATTTTTGGCGTAATAAACACCAACAATTCAGTCTTATCATCGATCCACTCCCTATTTTTGAATAACCATCCTATATAGGGAAGATCGCCAAAGAACGGGATGCGTTGCGTGTTATCACGCGTTGTCTGAGTGTAAACACCTCCGATCACAACGGTCCCTCCGTTGTCTACCAATACCTCAGTCTTCACATGCTTAGTATCGATGGCCACACCCGCGCCGGTGGACAGCGTGGTATTTGGAGTATCTTTATTGATATCCAGAGTCATCGTGACTTTCCCGTCAGGAGTAATCTGTGGTTTTACTTTAAGTGATAGATTAGCCTTACGGAAAGAAATACTAGTGGCACCAGAACTCGTCGCCTGCTGATAAGGTATTTCGACCCCTTGCTCAATGATTGCTTCGATTTGATTGGCCGTCATGACACGTGGGCTCGAAATAACCTTGCCCTTACCATCAGCTTCTAACGCTGAAATTTCAGCATTCAAAAACGCAGTTTTAGACTTATTGAACAAAATCATGGAAAAAACGCCGGCCATCCCACTGCGCGGTGTGGCCGGCAGGTTAACCGAATTAGAAGCGGTAGGAAAGATAGGAATATCAGCTGCCTGGCCGGTATGGTAACCAGTATCTGACAAATTTCCACCAACCTTTATTCCCGAGTTCCCCGTCGAAGCGTCATGGTACCCAAGTCGCATTCCAATATTCTTGGCGAAACTATCACCTGCTTCAACGATTCGAGCCTCAATCATCACCTGACGAACAGGAGTGTCTACCTTGGCAATCATCTCTCTCACATCGTCAAGGCGACTTGGCGTGTCCTTTACGAACATCATGTTTGATCTGTCGTCGAGCAGCGCACTACCACGTTTGGATAGCAATGTCTGTTTTGGATCTACTAAAAGCTTCTGTACATCAGCCGCTTTTATGTAGTTCATCTGAAAACTTTCAGTCCTCAAAGGTTCTAGATCACTGATTTGAACTTTCGACTCAAACTCAAGTTTCTCTTTGGTCGCAATTTCCTCACGCGGTGCAATCAGAATGACATTTCCATTCTTCCGCATGTCGAGGCCTTTTTGCTGGAGGATGATATCCAGCGCCTGGTCCCACGGCACATCCTTAAGAATAAGGGTAATTGCGCCACCTACAGAATCACTGACAACCATATTCATGCCAGTAAATTCGCCAATCACCTGCAGCAAACGGCGCACTTCGACGTTCTGGAAATTCAGTGACAACTTTTCGCCCTGATAGCCGCCACGCGAGCCTTGAACCAGTTTGTTGGGATTCTCAATAACCGGCTTGACTTCAATGACGAACTGGTTGTCTGTCTGGTAAGCATTGTGCTCCCACAATCCGCGCGGAGTTATCGTCATGCGTACGTTAGAGCCTTGCTGAAGAGTATTCACCGAAACGACCGGCGTCGCGAAGTCGGTAACGTCCAGTCGTTTGCGCAACGCATCCGGCACCGTTACTTTCACAAAATCGACTATCAGATTCTGACCTTGTTGACGAATATCAATTCCAGCATTCGGATCGCTGAGATCCACTGTAATTCGTGCCTCACCGTCCTTGCCACGACGAAATGCGATATCTCGAATGCTATTTGAGGTCTGTGATGGATTTATCTGGGCAAAATGCTCAACGACGGGTGCGCCACCCTCCTTCGCGCTGGGGGTAAGCGCGAGCAGTAAACTATTCCCGTCAATTTTCGACTCGTAAGTCATCACTTGGTTAAGATTCAACACTAGGCGCGTGCGCCCCTCGGCTTGGACAACGTTAGCGCTTCTTAGATCACCTTCGTTATAGGTTTGACTGTTCTTGCCAAGACCATTGACCGTATTCGCAAAATCAAGAGCTATACGTGCGGGCTTGGCCACACTAAAACCGGGAGGAAGCGCAGTCAATGGGTCTTTGAAAGTCAGTTTGACATTGAGCACACCGCCCTGTTGGGCAACCGTCATCGAATCGATTGAATTGGGCCTGGTTTCCTGAGCGCTTATCGTTGCAACCGCCAGAAAAACCCCGCCGACAACGCTAAGCAGGTACTTTTTGATTTGTTTCATTTTTTCCCCTCCTGTCCCTGCAGCAACAGTGTGCTTTCTCTTTCAACCCAGTCCCCGGCGGAATCCTGAACAAGCTCCTTCAAGACCACTTCAGACTCCGTCACCTTCGTGATCACTCCGAAATTCTGTCCCATATAATTGCCGATCCGCACCTGGTGCAATGAACCATCGACCTGAACGATGGCATAGGAAACTTTGTTTCTCGTCATCACGCCCACATATCGCAATGACTCAAGCGGATGAGACTCAAGCGGCTCACGAGGACGATCAGTGTTCGGTTGCAAACCTCCGCCGCCATTCCTTTTCTGCTCACCACCTATTTTGCTTGGCCTGAACGGATCGATCAGATTTCCGGCATCATAAGGCACAGGTTCGTAGGGTTTGACTTGAGGTAAAGGGGGAATTTTTCCCTTGATGTCCTTGGCGGCATCGTTCATCCACTGACGCAGATCCTCGTTATCCCCACCCGAGCATGAAACCAACGCCAAACTCAGCAATGCAACCGCTATTGTTTTCATTTCTGCCCACCCTTGGCAGCTTGCGCGGCCTTCCTCTTGGCAGCGAGTTCTTCATCATCGAGATATCGGAAGGTCTTGGTCACAGCGTCCATCACCAAGCCACCGTCTTTGGATTGGGGATTTGCAGTAATGGAAATATTGTTCAAGGTTACGATTCTTGACAACCGACCGATATCTCCGGCAAAGGCGCCAAAGTCATGGTAGCTCCCAGTCATTTTCACATTGATTGGCAACTCGGCGTAGAAATCCTTGACGATCTCCTGCCCTGGCTTGAAAAGATCAAACAGAAGGCCTCTTCCCATGCCAGATTGATTTATCTCAATGAGCAAGGACTCAACTTCCGATTTATTGGGAAGCTGTTTCAACAAAGCACCGAATGACCGATCAATCTCGTTCAACTGTTGGGTATACAAGTCAAGATTGACTGCTTGCGACTTCTTGGCAACGAACTCTTCTCTAAGTTTTAACTCATCCTGCTGCTTTGCTGTTAACTCGTCCAGCTGATCGCTCCACACGAACCACCAACCAGTCAGCAGAACTACCGAAAAAAGGGCAAGCAAAACGGCAACTCGCGGCACGATCGGCCAAGCACCGACATCCTTCGGGTTGAGATTCCGGAAGTCATCAAATACGGCGTTGAAATCAAAACTTTTCATGGAGGACGTTTTCATTTCTTACCTCCATCCTCAACAGGCGCTCGCTTAAGCAAAGCATTCATGTTGAATTCGTTGAGTCGGCGCTTGTCAAGCATGACGGCCTTGATCTCTATCAACTGCGGCTTTTCAAGCCAAGGAGATGCCTCAATATTACGCATTAGCGTAGAAACTCGAGCGTTGGACTGCGCGATACCACTTAGCGAAATCTTAACCCCGTCTTGCTTGATCGAGCGCACATAGACACCTTCAGGCATCTGCTTTACCATCTCGCCAAGCAAGCGAACAGCCTCTGCCCGATCACGCTGTAGAGACTCGATGATTTGCTTACGTGCCAGCAATGCCTGTGTTTGTTCCTTGAGTCGCTTGATCTGATCGATCTGTTTATCGAGAACCGCAATCTCTTTCTTCAAAAAGTCGTTCTTGGCTTCCTGAGCAGCGATGTAGCCCGCAATAATTGAGTATGCAAGAAAAACAAGCAATCCTGCGAGTACCGAGACCATGCCCAAAAGCCCATAAAACTGCTGGCGCCGCGCCTTCCGTTTTTCTTCCCGATGCGGGAGGAGATTGATGCGTATCATTCGTCAAACCTCCGCAGGGCAAGGCCGCATGCGGCCATTAGTGACGAGGCATCTGCGAGCAAGTTCTTTGCACGAACGCCCCCAGACAGCACCATGTCAGCAAAGGGGTTGGCGATAATCGTATTTATTTGCGTCCGGGACGCCACCGCTTCGTCAGCACCCGGAAGGACGGCGCAACCGCCAGCAAGAACGATATGGTTGACTTGATTGAACTGCGTGGAGGTGAAAAAGAACTGCAAAGCACGCGACACTTCCAAAGCCATGCTTTCAACGAACGGTTGCAGGAGATCAGCCTCGTAGTTGTCGGGCAGATTATTCCGCCGTTTCTCAGACTCCGCCTCTTCAAAGGTCATGCCAAAAAGACGGGCGATATCCTGAGTCAGTTGATTTCCACCAAACGCTTGTTCGCGAACGTATAGCTGCTGCCCATTGCGTAGCACGGTCAGATTCATCACGCCAGCACCTACATCAACCAAAGCAATAATTTGCCCTTTGCCACCATCCGGGAGCTGCTTTTCGATCAATTCGAACGCAGAAAGAACCGCATAAGACTCAACATCAACAACTACCGGCTTCAAACCCGCCGATTCGACAACGGCAACACGATCCTCAACTTTTTCTTTGCGCGACGCGGCGATCAGAACTTCAATTTCGTCGGGAGATGAAGGCGCCGGCCCAACAACCTGGAAGTCGAGATTAACCTCTTCAAGTGCAAATGGAATGTACTGGTTAGCCTCCGACTCCACCTGGACTTCCAGCTCTTCCTCACGCTGACCGGCGGCCACGATGATTTTCTTTGTAATCACATGTGACCCAGCAAGTGCAATCGCGACTTGCCGGGTCGATGTCGCCATTTTCTTCCAGGCCCGACGCACAGCCTCAGCCGCCGCTTCCAGATTGACTATATTTCCATCGGCAACAGCGTCCCGGGGCAATACTTCAATCGTGTATCGCTCTACACGATATCCGCTCTTCCCATCGCTTGCCAGTTCAACCATCTTGACAGACGACGAACTGATATCGACGCCGATCAGGGAACGTGCCTTTGGATTGAAGATCGATAGATCGAGTTGCAAATTAGCACTCCTCGCCGAAAAAACCCTTGAATAATTTGTAGTTAGCGTGTTTATAGATAATCTACTTTAGATGCTAGCAACAAGTATCCGGCGTGTAAAGCCATTTTTTCTTGCCATTAGCCCCTACTGTCACAGCACTTCTGGCAACGCTTATAATGTGCGGCTGTATCTTTTCTCGTTGGTATTCCATTGCCTAACGTTTCT
The DNA here is from genome assembly GCA_020047725.1 of Betaproteobacteria bacterium. Lineage (GTDB taxonomy): Bacteria > Pseudomonadota > Gammaproteobacteria > Burkholderiales > Rhodocyclaceae > Propionivibrio. The sequence continues at coordinate 2,018 of JAIFNM010000172.1, read as the reverse complement.
CGCTGGATTCTTTATCCGGTCTTACTCATTATCGGGCTTGTCGCCATGGTCGTCGCCATGGCGGCTGTGGTTCTGATTCTGACCTATCCAAACCTGCCTTCGTTGGAAATACTGACCGACTATCGGCCCAAGATTCCGTTGCGCGTGTACACAACTGAAGGCCACTTGATTGGTGAATTTGGTGAAGAACGTCGGGCCGTTGTGCGCATACAGGACGTCCCTGACGTTATGAAGCATGCAATCCTGGCTGCGGAAGATGAGCGTTTTTACCAGCACAACGGTGTCGACGCGCAAGGTGTGCTACGGGCTGCTGTCAGCAATTTCCTGGGCGGCGGGAAAAAGCAAGGTGCCTCGACGATCACGCAGCAGGTTGCCAAGAATTTCTTTCTATCCTCAGAAAAGACCTACGTCCGCAAACTTTACGAAGTATTACTGTCCTTCAAAATAGAAAGCAATCTGAGCAAGGACCAGATCTTTGAGTTGTATATCAACCAGATTTTTCTCGGACAGCGCGCATACGGTTTTGGTGCTGCGGCGCAGATATATTTCGGTAAATCACTCAAGGACTTAAGTATCGCCGAGGCAGCAATGCTGGCAGGACTACCCAAAGCCCCCTCCGCGTTCAACCCGGTCGTTAACCCAAAGCGAGCCAGTTTGCGTCAACAGTACGTATTGCGCCGTATGCGCGAACTCAATTTCATAGACGTCAAACAACACGATGCAGCATTGAAACAGGAACTCGTCGTCAAACGCGAAGCGAATGAATACTCTGTGCACGCTGAGTTCGTCGCCGAAATGGCACGCCAGATGGCGGCCGAACGTTTTCCGGAGGACGTCTATACACGCGGATTGCGTGTCTATACGACCATTCTCACGAAGGATCAGGACGCTGCCTACAGCAGCCTGCGACGTGGCGTACTCGACTACGACCGGCGCCATGGCTATCGCGGCGCAGAAGCGTATGTCGAAATGACAGACATCAAATCGGAGCAAGACGAAGCGCTTGATGAATTGTTGCAGGACTTCCATGACTCTGAAGACCTGCATCCTTCAGTGATTCTGCAAGCCGACGCCAAACAGATTCGCGCCTACCGGCGTGGTGGCGAAATCGTCACCATTAGTGGCGACGGTCTGAAGTTCGCTGCCCGCATGATGGACGACAAGGCTCCACCGAACAAGAGATTGCGCCGCGGCGCCGTGATTCGGGTTCAGAGCGACGAAAAGAACAATTGGCAGATTACGCAAATGCCCGAGGTTGAAGCTGCGTTCCTGTCCGCCGACCCACAAAATGGTGCCATTCGTTCTCTGGTTGGTGGATTTGACTATAACCGCAACAAGTTCAACCACACTACGCAAGCCTGGCGCCAGCCGGGATCGAGCTTCAAGCCATTCATTTACTCCGGCTCGCTTGAAAAGGGTTTTACGCCAGCTTCGATCATCCAGGACGATCCGATCAGTTTTCCGGCCTCGGTCACCGGCAGCCAGGCCTGGGAGCCAAAGAACTATGACGGCAAGTACGAAGGCGCCATGAGTATGCGCACAGCACTGGCCAAATCCAAGAACATGGTTTCCATTCGCCTATTACAAGCCAGCGGCGTAAATTTCATTCAGGATTACGCCACCCGCTTTGGCTTTGATGCCGACAAGCACCCGCCCTACCTGACCATGGCGCTCGGAGCCGGATCGGTCACGCCCTGGCAGATGGTTACCGCGTACTCTGTTTTCGCCAATGGTGGTTATCGCATCCAGCCCTTTATCGTGCGCGAGATTCAGGATGAAAAAGGACAAGTGCTGGCCGAGGCGCAACCGGTGAGCGCTGGAGATGAATCCTTGCTTGCAATTGATCCGCGCAATGCCTACCTGATGGACAGCATGCTCCGCGGCGTCACCATCTTTGGAACAGCGGCTCGCGCCTCTGCAACGCTAAAACGGCACGACCTCGCGGGCAAGACAGGCACCACGAATGATCAGGTCGATGCCTGGTTCTGCGGCTACCAGAGGACCGTTGTTGGCTGTTC
>JAIFNM010000017.1 GCA_020047725.1 Betaproteobacteria bacterium | reverse complement strand
CGATCTGGTCGACCAGCGGCACCTGGGATTCACTGTTCAGGCTCAATTGCAGCATTGTTGGTTACCTCCGTCGTTGCGTCCGTTGTTACGTTCACTCTCCGGGTGTTCGCTGGATGCAGCCAGACTGTATTGGTGCTACCGCCGGTACGGTGTGTGCCACTGACTGATGAATTGAGCCTTATGTGTCCGCAAATTGTCCGGTAGTGTATCGGTGTCGTCAATGATTTTGTAAGAGGTGCCACCATGTTAGTCAAAGCGAAACTTCTTGGATTACTGCTTCCGCTGCTACTCGCCGGCTGCATTACCGAGGACGAAAGCAACCTGATCAATGTTCAGTGGCCGGAACAACGTGTGGTTTTTGTGGCTGATGCGCGTGTCGGAACGGTGCAGGCACTGGCCCAGAACGCTCCCGGCAGCCTGCTTGCCAAAACAGACGCTGCGCTGCCTTCATCCGTGCGCAGCATGGTTCTCGACAAGGAACACAACCGCCTGTGGGTGCTCGGTTCGAGCAGCATTGACGTGCTGGATGCCCACAGCCTTGAACTGAAGAAACACATCGCGCTGAACATCCCGGCAACCGCAGCCTTGCTGAAGCGGGACAATTCGGGAGTCAGTCTGTATTCCGCCAGCGGCGCGCTGCTCGCCCGGATCGACTGCCATTCGCTGGTCGCCCACTGGCGGAGCGGTGCGGGAACACTCGCTTACCAAGGGTAGCAATAGCAAAACGAGAAAGGGCCGCCAGAACGAATTCGGCGGCCCTTTCTCGTTTTTAGAGGTCAGCTTGTCATGACCGAGGCACGCCGATTATCGATCACGTTGTCAGATTGGCTACCGACTGGGACAAATGCCCGGCAAGGGTGGTCAGTTCGCGCGCCGATTCCGATGTTGAGCAGGCCGACGCGTGGCTTTGTTCGGCCATGACGGCGATTTCCTGAGTATTTCGGGCGATTTCGCTGCTGGCGTGGCTCTGCTCGGTGGTCGCCTTGACGATATCGCCGATGTGCCGGGTTGTGACTTTGACCGTGTGACGAATATGCGTCAGCAGGTCGCTCAGCTCCTTTACCATCACTGCGCTGCCGCCGACTTGTTCGCCACTCTGGTGCATTTTCACGACGGCGCCGTGGATGTCTTTCTGGATCGCGCCAATGGTTGCGGCAATCCGCTGAGTTTCGCCGCGAGTTCGTTCGGCCAGTTTGCGCACTTCGTCGGCCACGACGGCAAAACCACGTCCATGTTCGCCCGCCCGTGCAGCCTCAATGGCGGCATTGAGCGCCAGCAGGTTGGTCTGATCGGCAATTTCCTTAATGGCCTTGACGATGTTGCCAACGTCCATTGAACGCGCCTCCAACTGGCGAATCTGTTCCACGGCTTCGTTGACATGCATGACAATGAGTTCCATCTCCTGCGTCGCATCGGCGATACGCTGCACCCCGTCATGGGCCACTTTGTCCGCTTCGGCGGTCACCCGATTGGTTTCACGGGCATGTTCAGCCACTTCGTGAATCGATACGGTGAGTTGCTGAACGGCGCTGGCGGTTCGTGCAGCGGCTTCATTCTGGCGCTCGGTCGCATTCTCGATTTCCCCGCTGGAGCCTTGCACTTGCAAGACGGACTGACTCAGATTGCCCGCAGCGGAAACCGTGTTCCTGATCAGCTCACCGAAGCTATCCGCCATCTCGTTGAAGTGGATGGCCAGGGCGCCCGTTTCATCATTTGAACGTGGCACCACGCGGGCGCGCAGATCACCGCCGGCCATGGTGCGAGCAGCCGAGCTCAAGTCGGTAATGCCACCCACAATGGATTGATAGGCGCCGATAAATCCGTAGGTGAGCGCAAGCAATACAACCAGTATCAAGGCAAGAACCATATTGCGCTTAAGCAGAAGAGCGTCTTCCCGCGTTTGAAGCGTCTGATCTATTGCCGGGACGGCAGCGCGTGCCAGATCAAGCGCGGAGGCGATAGCCTGCGATCCTCGCTGGTAATAGTCGGCGGGTGAAATGTCGAAATCGGTGGTGTCGAGCACCTTGGTGGTCAGCACTTCCTGCAAGCTGAGTGGAGCGCTTCCAAGGTTCGACACGGGGCCGTCCAGCGAGGCCTTCAGCGAAGGCAGCAATGTCGTCGCCTTTTCAACGTTTTCCATGTTCCAGACGATCAGGGGCTCAATGCCGCCACGAACGACCTGCAAACGACTGCGAGCCTTTGTCTTGAGTCGTTTGCTGACTACAGCACCCAGGCCAAGGTCGCGCGCCAGTGCCAGGTTCTCGACCAGCAGAGGCAGCTTGATTGATACCGAGTCTACCAGTGCGGCGATAGCCGGATCGCTGTCTACCCGGATGCCGCTGGCGTCGGACGAGATAGTCAAGGCCTGGCGCAACAGGCGGCCAAGCTCAAGCTGGGATTCAAGGCCATCGGCAACGTCGGGCGCTTGAGCAGAGAGCGTTCTCCAGCGTTCGACCAGCTCTTTCCACGGGCTTTCGCCACTGACTGCCATGACCGCTATCAACGCTTTCTCAACGGCCTCACGTCGCACTGGAATCTGCTGCAGGAATTCGGCATCGCCTGCGCCGGCGGCTTGAATACTGGCGTGGTGTTCATGCAGGGCGGCAAGCAGCTCCAGTGCTGGCAATTGAACCGACAGCCCTGCGCGTTCGAGCAGGATCGAGGATAGAGCTTGTTGTTGCTGGAATAGTAATAGACCTGCAAGGATCAATAGTGGCAATACGAAGGCGGCGGCAGTCGCCATCAATTTGTGCGGGAAACAAAGGCGTCCGACAAGCCAGGCGGCCGGAGCGAAGATTCTATTCATGGAAGTGTGGTGTCGTCGTAGCTGAAATGGTCAGATACGAAGGATATCGACTGACTGTTACAGGAAGAAGTCCTTGCGCTAACGATGCCGTAGTGAGAAGAGTCCGGATCGTCACAGTTTTGAAATATGGCTGCTGTAGACTGTCGCCAATCAGCTCTCAACTTGGACAATCCAGCATGTTTGAACAGGCGATCCGCGCCCCGATCATTCCTTTCCCGAGGATCGGCGAGCCTCGTCATACAGGGATGAACGAAGAAATCGATTTGCTCGACGACATTCTCGATAGCGGGCGCCTGACCGCTTTTTTTCAACCCATCGTAGACTTCCGTTCCCAGTTCTATATCGCCTTCGAGGGCTTGATTCGTGGTCCGCAAGATACCGCTTTGCATATGCCGCAAGCGCTTTTTGAAGCAGCTGAGCGCCATGGGCGAAGGAAAATGCTGGAGCGCGCGTGCCGCGAAACGATCTTCCGCTCCTTCGCCAGACTGAAGCTTCCCGGCAAACTTTTCATCAATTCCAGCCTGGACTGCCTTGATGATGAACTTTTTCAAAACGGCGGAACAAGCGATCTGCTTTACCAGATTGGCCTTGGCCCGAATCGGATTGTTATCGAACTGACCGAAAACCAGCGGATCAAGGATTTTCCCAACATTCATCAAGTGCTATCGCAATACCGCAAGCAGGGTTACCAGATCGCCATTGACGACCTTGGCGAAGGATTTGCCAATTTGCGCATGTGGTCCGAGGTCAAACCCGACTACGTCAAGATTGACCGGCACTTCATCGACGGAATCGCCGAGGATTCACTCAAGCACCATTTTGTAAAGGCGATGCTGAATCTGGCTGAGTCGTGCTCGGCAAAGATTATCGCGGAAGGAATCGAAAACGCGGCGGATTGCCTCATGGTGCGTGACATGGGCATCACTCTTGGCCAGGGCTTCTTGATCGCAAGGCCGGCGAGTGCGCCCAAAACCCTTCCCAGCGAACGACTCATCAACATCATCAAACAGCGTGGCATTGTCGTTTTCCCGAGCACGCACCCCCCCACCGGAACCATCACCGTCAGCAGTCTGACCCGGCCGGTTGAGCCGGTGTCGCCGTACTCCTTCAACGACGAAATCTATCGCCGGTTCGAATCCGACCCCGAATTGATGTCCATGCCGGTGGTAGACCAGGGCACTCCACTTGGTCTGATCAATCGCCACGAAATGATCGATAGCATGGCGAGGCCATTTCATCGCGAACTATTCGGCAGAAAGCCGTGTACCCAGTTCATGGACCCGATGCCGCTGTGCATCGATCAGGATGCGACCGTACAAGACGCCGCCCTGATCGTCAGTCGTTCGGCCCGCCATCACATCTACGACGGCTTCATTGTCACCCGGCATGGCGAATACCTCGGAATCGGCAGCGCCCACGACTTGATGGGCATGATCACCGAGATGCAGATTCAGGCGGCGCGCTATGCCAATCCACTCACCCAGCTACCGGGGAATGTGCCGATAAACGAGCACATCGAGCGTTTGCTGGAGCGCCGAATCGGCTTTCAAGCCTGCTATTTCGACATTGACCATTTCAAACCTTTCAATGACGCATTCGGTTACCGCAAAGGTGATGACGTGATCGTCATGCTGGCGCAAACGCTGACGGAAATCGTCAATCCGCTCGTGGATTTTTGTGGCCACATTGGCGGCGATGATTTCATGGTGCTCTTCCAGAGTGAAGATTGGGAAAGCCGCTGCCGGGACGCCTTGTCCTGCTTTGACCAGCGCATTTCCGATGTGGTCGAAGTGAGCCAACTTGCAAAGCTGAATGACGAAAATGGATTCTTCGCCGAGAATCGTCGTGGCCAGATGGTCTTTTACGCCTTGCCCACGCTCTCGATTGGTGCCGTGCCAGTTGGACCGGATTGTTTTGAGTCACACCGGGAAATTTCGGCTGCGGCGGCAGAAGCCAAGAAGAACGCAAAGAGAACGCAGGGAAGCAGCTTGTTCATCGAACGGCGAATGACAAAGCCGTAACAGTCACCGTCCCTGCATAGCAATGAAAACGGGCGCCTTGGAGCGATAGCCGCTGCAGCCCAATAAGCACGGCCATCTTGCGGCCTATGGCCGCTAGATCGTTTGCTGGCGAGGCTTGTGGGCCACGTCGCATTGCTGTTCTGAGCGCTTACTGCCCGGTGCTGCCGTTGCCTGGGGAACTGCGGAACATGTCCGGCGTCAGTTCGTGTTTCTGCAACAGGCGGTAAAACTCGGTCCGGTTGCGATCAGCGATGCGGGCGGCGTCGGCGACACTGCCATCGGTCAGCTTGAGAAGCTGTACCAGATAACTGCGCTCGAAGCGCAGCTTGGCCTCGGCGTAGGACAGCGCTTCCATGGTCGGAACACGCAGTGCGCGCTGAATCAGGGTCAGCGAAATGAGCGGTGTAGTGGCGAGAGCGCAGGACTGTTCGACGACGTTGTAAAGCTGGCGGACATTGCCCGGCCAGGCGGCGCTGGCCAGCACTTCGATGCCTTCCGGCGCGATGCCGACGATTCCCTTGTTGTATTTGTTTTCCAGCTGCTGCACGAAATAGGCCGCCAGCAGCGGGATGTCTTCGCGCCGCTTGTCCAGGCTCGGCAAGGCCAGCGTGACCACATCAAGGCGATAGTAAAGATCCTCGCGAAAATGCCCTTCCGCCATCGCTGCTTCCAGGTCGCGGTGAGTGGCCGACAGCACCCGCACATCGACTGCCTCGGCGCGCGTAGCGCCGACCGGGCGTACGGCCCGGTCTTGCAGCACGCGCAATAGCTTGACTTGCAACGCCAGCGGCATGTCGCCGATTTCGTCGAGAAACAGGGTGCCGCCGTTGGCGGTCTGGAACAGGCCAACGTGGGCATTGGCCGCGCCGGTAAAGGCTCCGCGCACATGGCCGAACAGTTCGGACTCCAGCAATTGCTCGGGAATCGCCCCGCAATTGATGGCCACGAACGGGGCCTTGGCACGCGGGCTTGCGCGGTGGATGGCGCGCGCGAGCACTTCCTTGCCGGTGCCACTGTCGCCCCGGATGAGGACGCTGGCGTCCGAGGCGGCCACGATGCGGGCTTCTTCCATCAACTCCGCCATGCGGCTGCTGCGGAAGATGATGCCTTCGCGCCAGGTTTCACCGTTGCCGGTTTCCTGTCCGGTGCTAACCGGCGAGAGCTGCAGCGCCTGTTGGATCTTCTCGTGCAGCACCTTGCTATCGAAAGGTTTGGTCAGATAGCCGAAAACGCCGCGCGACATGGCCTGTACCGCGTCAGGGATGGTTCCGTGGGCGGTCAGCAGGATGACCGGCAAGGTCGGCCGGGTGGATCGGATTTCGTCGAACAGCGCTAGCCCATCCTTGCCTGGCAGGCGGATGTCGCTGAGCACCAGTTGCGGTGGCTCGACGGCAATGCGCGCCAACCCTTCTTCGGCCGAGGCGGCCGTCGAGACACGGAATCCCCAGGCGTGCAGGCGCATGGTGAGAAGCCTGAGCAGATCAAGGTCGTCGTCGATGACCAGAACATGGCCGCAATGGGGCCGGGTGGCCGGCTTCATCGTACGACTCCTGGAACGGCCGGAGGCGAACGCACCGGAAGCGAGAGTTCGATAGTGGCCAGCGCATCGATTTTTTCCTGCAGCTCTGCACTGCGGCGCAGGCTTTCTTTCAGTTGCTGGCCGAGCTGCTCGCTCTGGGCCACCAGTTTTTCATTTTGCATCTGATTCTTCTGTCGCTCGTTGTATTGACTGGACAGCAACCGCGCCAGCGGGAAGAGGCTGACGGCTGCCGGATCAGTGGATTTCAGGAGAGCATCCAGCAGGCTCTGTGCTCGGGTCAGATCCGCCGGCGCACGTGACAGACCCTGCAGCATGGACATCCGGAGCTGTGTTGCCGGAGTTTGCGGAATCGTCGTCAGCATCGTTCGCTCCCGCGCCAGCTCCTGCGGCGTCATGCGAAGCAGCAACTGGAAATAGCCAAGCAGCGGCAACATCGCCGTCTCGTCGATCTTGACAGTTGTGCTCGGCAACACGACTGGCACCGGGGCCGGGTCCTGCGTCACGCGGGGCGCTCCTGTACAGGCTCCCAGCATGACGGCTGAAAACAGCACCAAACCGACCTTGAGCATTCCCTGTGCGCTCATGGATTCACTCTTTCAAATCTATCGATCACAGGGCACCTCAATCCTGAAATTCGCCCCGCGCGAGTTGCCGCCGCTCTGAATCAACAACACGCGCCCGCCCATCGCTTTCATTAGTTCGCGAACGATCGACAAACCAACGCCGCTGCCCCGCCTCGGCGCGGGTGCGGCCCGGCTTCCCTGGACAAACGGTTCGAAAATCCGTTCGGCATCTTCGGCTGCGATACCCGGCCCCTGGTCGATGCAGGCGATGCGCAGCGTATTCTCGACCAGTTCGGCCTGCAGTCGGATGACGCCGCCTTCCGGGCTGAAGTCGATGGCATTAGACAGCAGATTATCAAGTGCTACCTGCAGTTTTTCCACATCAAGCATCCGGGTAAGGGCGGGTGCTTCGCTCAGCACGCTCAGCTGGCGTGCCTGGATGTGCAATTCCCGTCCCTGGACAACATCCGCCAGCAAAGTGTTCAGTGAAACGGGCTTGAAATGGATGTTCCGCGCCTCGAATGAGGCGGCGTTAAGCTGGAGCAGGCTTTCGATGTGCATCTGCAGGGTCATCACGTTGTGGTGCAGAATATCCACGACCTCCTGTTGCGACCCGTCAAGCACACCGACCACTTCCTCCTGCAGCAGCGCAATCCCTTCGCGCAAGGCGGTCAGCGGCGTCTTCAGCTCGTGCGACACATGGCGCAGGGTGCGTTCACGATCCGATTCCAGCTCGCTCAGGCGACGACGCAGCCAGTCAAGGCGACGCCCCACGCGCCTGAGGTCGGCCGGACCACGTACCACTACGGGTTCATCAAAGCGGCTTTCACCGAGATGCTCGATGGATTGCTCCAGGCTCTCAATCGGCCGGGTGAGCCACCAACTCATTGCCAGCGCCACCAGAAAGGCGCCGAATACCGCCACGGTGACCAGCCAGGTGAGATGCAGCCGGTTGCTCTCCAGCTCGCTGAACATCCGGGTGTTTTGTTCCTTGATCCAGCCCTTCCCGCGCAAGTCCAGCGTGTTGTTGATCTCGGCAAGCTGGCTGAGCAAGGGGAGCAATTCGTTTTGCGACACCGACTGGTGGAGCCCCTGGCTGAGACTCTCGCTGACTACGCGCCAGTTTTCGGGCAATTGGCCCAGCACGTCTACGGACATCGACTCCAATCGGGCCACCGCGGTCAGGCAGTGCGCCACATTCTCGTCGAAACGCCGAAGCAAGGCCGGATCGCTGAGCACCATGAATTGGCGCGCACTGCGTTCAATCGCTACGGTTCGCTCTGCAAGTTCCTGAATCGATGCGCTGAGTTGCAAGGCCTGCTCGCTGCCACGCCGACTCTGCTCGACAAACTGCTCCAGTACCAGCCAGCTGCGCACGGCAGCCCAGCTCAAGAGCACCGTGATTATCAGGAAGCCAGCCAGCATGCTTTGGCGGAAGGAGATTCGGATCATCGTGGTCGTTAGGGCGGGCGTGGATTGTCTGCGCCAGACAGAGCTCACAAGTTTAGATCAAGAGCACCATTTCACGCGAAATAAATGACTCGAAAGAAGACCTCATGCACTGAAATTGCGAACAAACAGTTATTTTAAAACAACGACTTGAGCCGGGTGTCGTCAATTGGCGACACGGCAAACGACTGCCCTTGAAGGTCTTTGCAAATTAGTCCGCCAGCGGCGTCGCTTTTTCACGACATGTTCGGCTCTAAAGCTAAACTAAAAATCGAAGATAATGTTGTATCATACTGTTTATTATGCTGAAAGCACTTGTGGCACAGATATCGCTAGCACTGTCGCCTAGTTAGCGCTTTCACCACCGAGAAGGAAATAGCATGTTTAACAAACCCAGCGTCTTCGGCCGCAACGATCCCATCACTCGTCGCGATGCCCAACCGGTACTCGGCTCCGGTAACCCGTCCGCCATGCAATCACCTGAAAAGACTTCACCGGTCACAAAAGTTTCTTCCGAAAGCGCCTCGGCGATTCAGCCCGCGAAGCCTGCCGTCGTTGCCGCCACGCCAGAAGTCAAGGATGTTTCGGCTGTCGAAAACGTGCTTGAGGCCCGACTGATCGTCGGCCCCGAGGTTAAGCTCAAGGGCGCTGAAATTCTCGATTGCGACACGCTAGTCGTCGAAGGCCGCGTTGAGGCAACCATGGACAGTCGCGTAATCCGGATTGCCGAACATGGTTCGTTCGTCGGTAAAGTCAGCATCGACATCGCCGAAATCCATGGCAGTTTTGAGGGCGAACTGACTGCGCGCTCTCAATTAATCATCCATTCGACTGGTCGTGTCAGTGGTACGATCCGCTACGGCAAACTGGTGGCTGACGAAGGCTGCGAACTTTGCGGAGACATCAATGTTCTTTCCGCGCCCGTTGCTCCAAAAAGTCGCCCGGTCATCGAGCCATTTGTCACCCTCAACGCTGCCGCCGGCTAATCATCATGCAAACTGCCACCAGACTTCCAGAACCAACGCTGTACGGACAGGCGGCGCGGCCGCTTAAAGGGGGCGCTCGAGTGCTCCCGTCCCACCGGGCATCCCTGGCGCACCTGCCGCGCAGCGATGGATACGACATTTGTCCGGCAAACAACTCGCAGCAGGGTGGCATGGCGACCCGGTTGGTACGGCAGATGTATGCCTGGCGTGGATACAACACCGAATCGATCGAGTTTCAGGTCGATGATCCGAACCGAGTGACGATTGCTGCCTGGCAAGGCGACGAGATTGTGGCCACGCTGACTTTGGGGCGTGATTCGCCGAACGGTCTGATGGCCGACGCGCTTTACGCCGAAGAACTTTCCGGCCTGCGTCACCCGAACCGTGTGGTCTGTGAAGTCACACGACTAGCGGTTTGTCCCGATTACAGCGCACCGGGTTTGCTGACCAGGCTTTTCCAGGCGGCCTTTCGATACGCCAAAGACGTTTTCTCGGCCAGTGATGCCGTGATCGAAGTCAATCCGCGCCATGTCCGCTACTATCAGAACCGAATGGGCTTTCAACAGATCGGCAGCTTGCGTCAATGCGAACGTGTCGACGCGCCGGCCGTCCTGATGCATCAGACGATGTGCGGGATAAGCTTCGCCATTGAGCCGAATGAGGCTGCAGCGTAATAAATTCGGGCACCTTCAGGGTGCTGCCTGGAGATCGAGCATTCATGCGGGTTCCCGGGCGTGCCTTCGTAGAAGGCCTTTGGACGGGCGTTTCGGGACAATATCTCAGCCATACGACACAGTAATGGTTGATCGGGATAAACTAGCTTTTTCCATTTGCTTGCTGCCATGTCTCTGGATACCCTGCTCCTCGTCTTTGCCATTCACGCCGTTGCGCTGATTTCTCCGGGACCCGATTTTGCGGTAGTTACCAGGCTCTCCATCGTCTCCGGACGGCGCGCCGGAATGTGGGCGGCGGCTGGCGTGGCCGCCAGCATCGGCATGTATGTGTTGGTCTGCTTGCTTGGCTTGTCGCTGGTGATCGCCGCGCTGCCAGGCCTTTCTCGTTTCCTGTCCGTGGCGGGGGCGCTTTATCTGGCCTGGCTCGGCATTCAATGCCTGCGTTCAAGGGGCGAGTTGCCCACTACTGAACAGACTCCACCCAGAGGCCGGGCTTTTCTGACCGGCTTACTTACCAACCTCCTGAACCCGAAGGCCATGCTCTATTTCGGCAGCATTCTTTCTCAGGTTCTGGGTGCGAGCCTGTCGGCTTCAGAAGGTGCAATACTGTGGAGCGTGCTAGTGCTCGAATCGATGCTCTGGTTCAGCCTGGTTGCCGGGCTTTTCTCTTCGCAGAAGGTGCTCGGCTGGCTGCACGGTCGCCTGAAATGGTTCGACCGGATCGTCGGTGTGGCTCTTCTGGGGCTGGCAGCAAAAGTGGCGGCCTCGACAGCCCGTTAAGACTTATGCCACGCCGGCGCTATGCGCCTGCTTGTCCGCCCAGTACGAAGAGCGAACCATCGGGCCGCAGGCGGCGCCGGTAAACCCCATGGCTTTGGCTTCGCGCTCGTACATGGCGAAGATGTCGGGATGGACGTAGCGTGATACCGGCAGGTGATGGCCCGACGGCGCAAGATATTGGCCGATGGTGAGCATTTCGACGCCGTTGGCGCGCAGGTCGCGCATGACCTCAAGGATTTCTTCGTCGGTTTCGCCCAAGCCGACCATCAGTCCGGACTTGGTCGGCACCGCCGGGTAACGGTCCCTGAACTGTTTCAAAAACGCCAGCGAGTGTTCGTAATCGGCACCGGGACGCGCTTGCTTGTAGAGGCGCGGCACGGTTTCCAGGTTGTGGTTGAGCACGTCAGGCAACGAATGGCCGAGCACGTCGATGGCGATCTCCATGCGTCCACGGAAGTCGGGCACCAGCGTTTCGATGGATGTGGCCGGTGATTTGTCGCGCACGGCGGCGATGACGTCGACGAAGTGCTGGGCACCGCCGTCACGCAGGTCGTCGCGGTCGACGCTGGTGATTACCACGTAGCGCAGTTTCAGATTGGCGACACTTTCAGCCAGATGTGCCGGCTCGTTGAGGTCGGGCGGCAGCGGTTTGCCGTGGCCGACATCGCAGAAGGGGCAGCGCCGCGTGCAGATGTCGCCGAGGATCATGAAGGTCGCCGTGCCGCGTCCGAAGCATTCGCCGATGTTCGGGCAGGCCGCTTCTTCGCACACGGTATGCAGTTTCTGTTCGCGCAGCATGGACTTGATTTCGCCGAAGCGACCGGCGTCGTTACCGGCCTTGACGCGAATCCA
>JAIFNM010000025.1 GCA_020047725.1 Betaproteobacteria bacterium | reverse complement strand
GAATTGGCGGCTTGTACACCATCCATGGCCAGTACGCGAATTGCATTTGCCAGCGATGCCTGAGAGAACATTTGCTTACTCCTGGTTCAGTAAAAAAAGCGGTGGATCAGCCTGGGAAAACCTTCGATGGCGAGACATCCGTGCCAGAAAATCGCCTCAGCCACCAAGGGTGATCAAAAGTATTTCATTTTATACAAATGTTACGCCGGTGTCAGTACAAAGCGCTGCAACGCATCGGCAATTCCGTTACTGTCGTTGCCGCCGGTGGTCCAGTCGGCACAGGCCTGGATTTCGCCGCCGCTGTTTCCCATGGCCACGCCCATGCCGGCCAGGCGCAACATCTCCATGTCGTTCTGTTCGTCGCCAAAGGCAATCACTTCTTCACGTGCAATGCCTTGTTCGGCGATCCATCCAGCAAGACGACGGCCTTTGCTGTTGCCGGCGTGACCAATGTCAAGACGGTTGTGGCCGGACCATACGCAGCTAAGGCCAAGGCTTTGTTCGATCTCGGAGACATAAGCGGAAAGGGCCGCCCGGTCATCGCACGATGAGGTGAATTTCCAGATTATCTCGGCGTTTTCTAGGAGTTGCTCATAGGATTGAGCATGTTCGACACGCGGACGAACGGCCTCGGGGAGTGTGGCCGACCAGTCGAGCATCGCCCTGAGGTGTTTGTTGATGGTTTCATAAGCCATGAAATCCTTGTCGTACACCATGGTGTCGATGGAATGCTTGCGTACCAGTTTCAGTAGTCCACGCGCTTCGTCCCGAGTCAGCGGGTCGTTGGCGAGCGGTTGGTGAGCACGGTAATCGTACATATAGGCACCATTGCAGCAGATGGCCGGCAGTTCCAGGCCGAGCTGTTTCCAGTAGGCGTAGGCGGCCACGTGGTGACGGCCAGTGACAATCATTGCCTGCACACCCTGCGCACGCGCACGACTCAGTGCGTCAATCGTTTCGTTGCGAATCTGCAGCTGGCTGTTGAGCAGCGTTCCGTCGAGGTCCAGTGCGATCAAGCGGTACTTCATTGCGACTCCAGTGGTTGTTTACGACCCGGTTCGGGGCGCACGGCAAGAATAATGATCCTCTTGCCGGAAATGAATGAAAGACGCCGAGTATACTGGCAAGCATGATAGAGATAACGCAGTTCCTTGGTGTCGAGCTCTGGCAGCTCGGATTGATTTTCGCGTCAGCCCTGTTGATCGGCTTTTCCAAGACCGGAATTGGCGGGACCTTGATGATCGCCATTCCCTTCATGGCCACCGCTTTTGGCGGAAGAATGTCTACGGGCATCATCCTGCCGATGCTGATCTTTGCCGATTTCATGGCGGTCAAGCAGTACCATCGCTATGCCGATTGGCCGGGGATTCGCCGTTTGCTGCCGTGGACCGTAACGGGCCTTATTGTTGGTGTTCTGGTCGGCAATCTGATCAATGATCGCCAGTTCACTGTGCTGATCGCCGTTTCTTTGCTGGTTTGTCTGGTAGTGCTGGTCGTTCTTGAATTGCGGTCCAGCAAGTTCCATGTCCCCGATCAGCTCTGGTTCTTTGCTCTGATCGGCTTGATTGCGGGTTTTACCACCATGATCGGCAACGTCGCGGGGCCGATTTTCGCTGTCTACCTGCTGGCGCGTCGCTACGAAAAGCAGACCTTTCTTGGCACCACGGCCTGGTTCTTCATGATCATCAACCTGATCAAGCTCCCGTTACAGATCTTCTTCTGGGGAAATGTCACTCCGCAGACGGCCTTGATCGGTGTCGTGATGATCCCGGCTATTCTCGTCGGTGCCATGCTGGGTGTTGCGGTGATCAAGCGGATTCCCGAAAAGCCATTCCGGTGGGTGGTTATCGGGATGACTGCAGTTTCAATCATCAGACTGTTTTTTTAGCACCGTTTCCAGGCTGGAAGAACGTTTCAAAGCCATTTTGTGCCCTGACATTCGTAAGCAAGCGGAGTAGTATTGGACTCAAAATAAGTGCTTGAGACGGAAAAGCAATAATCGTTGACGGTGACCCTTGAAATGTCGTGGAGAGGTAATGGCACTTTACGAAATGCGCAAGTTCGTCGCTCCGGAGTTCATCTTTGGTGTTGGGTCGCGGCGGCGTGTGGCTTACTACGCCAGGCACCTGCTGGCGCGGCGAGTGCTGGTGGTCAGCGATCCTGGCGTGATTGCCGCTGGCTGGCTCAAGGACGCTCAGGCTGACCTCGCCGAAGCGGGCATCGAGTCGGTTGTTTTTAGCGACCTGACCCCCAATCCAAAGGATTACGAAGTGATGGCCGGAGCCGCACTCTATGAGCGCGAGCGTTGTGACGTCATTGTTGCCATCGGCGGTGGTAGCGTCATCGACTGCGCCAAGGCCATCGGCATCGTGCATGCCAACGGCAGCAACATTCTCG
Organism: Betaproteobacteria bacterium; assembly: GCA_020047725.1. GTDB lineage: Bacteria > Pseudomonadota > Gammaproteobacteria > Burkholderiales > Rhodocyclaceae > Propionivibrio. The sequence goes on along the minus strand of JAIFNM010000025.1, from coordinate 3,652 downwards.
CTTTCGAAGGGGTCGATCAGGTTGAAGTGCCGGGGCCGCCCCTGATCTGCATTCCGACGACCGCAGGAACTGCTGCCGATATCTCGCAATTTTGCATCGTTGCCAATACCGCAGGCCGTTACAAAATGGCCATCATCAGCAAGACCGTCGTGCCGGATGTGGCTCTGGTTGATCCGGAAACGACATTGACCATGGACCCCTACCTCACGGCCTGTACGGGTCTCGATGCTCTGACCCACGCGATCGAGGCTTACGTATCCACCGCCAGTTCGCCGGTGGTCGACGTGCATGCCCTGGCCGCCATCCGCCTGATCCGGGATAACCTCGAGAATGCGGTCGCCGATCCTGGAAGCCTGCCGGCTCGCGAGAACATGTTGCTTGCCAGCCTGCAGGCTGGACTTGCTTTTTCGAATGCCAGCCTCGGCGCGGTACATGCCATGGCGCATTCCATCGGCGGCTATCTTGACCTTGCTCACGGCGAATGTAATGCACTACTGCTTGAACACGTCGTTCGCTTCAATATTGAGGCGGCTCCAGGCGATGGGTATCGACATGCGCGGCATGACGGAGCGGGAGCGTGCAAAGCGGATTACCGAGGCGCTGAACGGTTTTCGCAATCGGGTAGGTGTTGTCGACAGCCTCGCCTCACGCGGTGTCCGCACGGCGGACATTTCCGAGCTGACAGTGCATGCGCTTGCGGACGCCTGTCTGGTCACCAACCCGAGGCGGGCCAATAACGCTGATATCCAGTCCATCTATGGCGATGCCCTCTGATCAGGATAACTGGGACGAACGCAAGGATCGCATCATCGGTCTCGGCGAGCGCTCGTTTCGCAAAAGCTATTACCCGCAGCTGCGGCAAAACCTTGACCGACTTGAGCGCTTTCGCACGCTCCTTGATCGCACCTCCGACTTCGTGATTCTTGTCGCCCTGCCTGAGGGCACGGTGGCTGACGCCAATGCGGCGCTTGGCCGGCTTCTTGGCGAGAGCGTCGAAATTTTGATTGGTCGCCCGTTTGCCTCCCTTGGTCTGCCGAATCCGTTCTAGACGTGCTGCGTCGGGAGATGATCAGCCGCGTGGACGGCTGTGAAATGATCACCCATACGCTGGTCACCGAGTTTGGCCCGGTAGGTGCCACGATCTGGCTGGAGCTCACCTATCGCGTCGCCATGGTTGAGGAAGGCTGCTTTGGCGTTCTGGTCGGACGCGACATCACCGAGCGCAAGCAGGCCGAGGAGAAAGCCAACTTCCTTACCCATCACGACGCCTTGACCCGTCTGCCGAACCACCTGCTGCTTCAGGACCGGCTAAATCAGGCCATCGCCTTCGCTGATCGCGGCACGATGAAGTTTGCCTTGATGGTCATCGATCTTGATCGTTTCAAGACCATCAACGATTCGCTGGGGCACAGCGTCGGTGACCGACTGCTGGTCGCGGTGGCCAAGCGGCTGCTTGAGTGCACGCGAGACACCGATACCGTTTGCCGGCAGGGCGGCGACGAATTTTTAATCCTGCTGCCGAACCTGGCCGATTCGGACGCCAGCATCACCTTTCTTGGTGGTCTGATGGGGAATTTGCTCAAGCCCTTCCATGTTGATGAGAAGGAGTTGTCGACGTCCGTTTCCGTCGGCATTGCCATTTACCCGGACGACGGTGCCGACTTCGAAAGTCTGCAGAAAAAGGCCGACATGGCGATGTATCGTGCCAAGGATGCCGGACGCAATACCTATCGTTTCTTCAACGAAGAGATGAACGACGACGCGGTCGAACGGCTAGCCATGAATGTCGGTTTGCGGCGTGGGCTTGAGCTTGGCCAGTTCGAGCTTTACTACCAGCCGCAACTCGAGATCGCCAGTGGCGCGCTGATCGGCGCCGAGGCGCTGATTCGCTGGAACCATCCGGAACTTGGTCTGGTGCTTCCCGGCCGCTTCATTTCCGTAGCCGAAGAGAGCGGTCTGATCGTTCCGATGGGTGATTGGGTCTTGCGCGAAGCCTGTCGTGAAGCGGTGCGATGGCAGCAGCCCGGAACGCTTGGGCCGGTAGTGGCGGTCAATCTGTCGGCGTTGCAATTCAAGCGCGGCGACATTGAGCAGTCCGTCACCCAGGCTCTGGAACAATCCGGCCTTGATCCGGGCCGGCTTGAACTGGAACTGACCGAGTCGATCCTGATCGGCGATACCGAAAACGTGCTGGCCACCGTCAAGCGCCTCAAGCTCATGGGCGTCAAACTGTCGATCGACGACTTCGGCACCGGCTACTCCAGCCTGTCCTATCTCAAGCGCTTCGAGGTCGACAAACTCAAGATTGATCAGTCGTTCATCCGCGATCTGGCTACTGATTCGGAAGATGCGGCGATTGTTCGCGCCGTCATCCAGATGGCGCGCAGTCTCGGCTTGCGGACGATTGCCGAAGGGGTTGAGAGCAAGCAGGTGCTTGACCACTTGCGCATCTACCACTGCGACGAGGCGCAAGGTTATTTTTACTCACGACCAATGCCAGCCGAGGCCTTCATGACGTATCTGGATTCCCACCTTGCTGCAGGTACATCAAAATAAAGCGTACGAACGCCATTAGCAGCACGTTCAAACACGATCAGGAAAAGTCATGCAGGAAATAATGCAGGAGTTTCTCAAGATCCTGCTCGCCTCGGGACAGAAGGGGTTCGAACTCGCTTTCTTCATCCTGATGCCGATCATGGTGTTCATGATGGCCGTGATGCGCGTGCTCGACCAGATGGGCGTGCTGCGCCGGGTCGCCATCTACGCGGCGCCGGTGCTGCTTTTATTCGGTATTCCCGGCCTCGGTGTTTTCGCCATCGTGCAGATTCTCTTTGTCAGTTTCGCCGCCCCGGTGTCGACCTTCCGCATCATGGATCAGGATGAAGCCATTTCCGACCGCAAGATCGCCGCTGGTTTCGCAGCCATTCTCTGCATGTCGCAAGCCAACGCCACGCTGCCGCTGTCGGCGTTCGGCCTCAACCTGCCGGTCACGCTGGCAACTTCGGTGATCGGTGGGCTGGTCGCCGCCTGGCTGACGTTCCGGATATTTGCGCGCCATCTGCCGGACAGCCTTGAGAAACCAGCTACCGAAGAAATCAGGATCGTCAAAGAGAAACAAAGCCTGATCCAGATGATCATGAGCGGCGGCGAGGAGGGCTTCCAGCTTGTCCTCAAGGCTGTGCCGCTGCTGGTGCTGGCCGTGTTGCTGGTCAATGTGTTGAAGGCCGTTGGCGCGATCAGCTTCATGGAAACTCTGTGTGGCCCGGTGCTTTCGCTGGTTGGTATTTCAGCGTCGTCCGTACTCGCTATCATCACCAAGTACATCGCTGGCGGAACGGCAATGATGGGCGCGACCATCCCGATGTTGCAGGATCAGCTGATGACGGCAACCGATCTCAACAAGATCGCCGGTTTCACGATCAATACTCTGGACCCGGTCGGCATTGCCGTACTGGTGACCGCCGGCAAGCGCTTCGCTACCTTCGTTGGCCCCGCGATCAAAGGTGCGCTGGCGGGCATCCTGGTGCGTGGGGTTCTGCACCTGGTGATTTTTTGAGGCCTTTTAGCGTGAAAGACACCGCCGATTGGACGTAAAGAATACTGGCCTATCGCCAGCCTGAGCGAAGAGCGACGACTGAGGTAACGAATTAAG
>JAIFNM010000142.1 GCA_020047725.1 Betaproteobacteria bacterium | reverse complement strand
CTAGCGATGTTTCTGGCGAAAAAAACAGGAGAGGCGACCCGCGTAACAAGAAATCAACTCGTTACGCGCCACACCCTCGCCGAAACAGTCCAGCCTGAATTGCGTATTCTGCTGGCCGAGGACAACCTTGCCAACCAGAAATTCGCCCAGGCCTTCTTGGGGAAAATGGGCTGTCAGGTAGACGTCGCAGTCAACGGTCTGGAAGCGGTTCGCGCACTGGAGTTGATTGACTACGACCTAGTACTGATGGATTGCCAGATGCCAGAAATGGACGGGTTTACAGCCACGGCGATGATCCGTGATGCCCGTTCGAAGGTGCTCAATCATGCGGTGCCGATCTTCGCCATGACCGCCAACGCCATGGCCGGAGATCGTGAAAAATGTCTGGCGGCGGGGATGAACGACTACCTGCCCAAACCGGTAGATAGCCGTGTGCTGCGCAGCAAGATTGCGCAGATTCATGCCCGGCCGCGGGTCAAGGGGGTTGCTGCTGCCGTCCCGGTACAGGATTCTGAAGCAGCGCCTGCGCAAGCTGACGAAGCCCCGGTGCTTGATACGGCGCTGGCTCTTGAGTGGATGGACGGGGATATCGACACCCTGCTCATGATGCTGCCGATCGTGCGTGATCAGATGCAGGTCGATCGGCGTGAGATAGCCAGTTCGATCAGCGATAGCGACCCGGGGCGGTTAAAAAAGGGCAGCCATCGTCTCAAGGGAAGCGTGGGACAGATCGGTGCGCTGCGGGCGCAAAAAATCTGCGCGCGGCTTGAAGCGGTTGCGGCAAGCGGTGATTCCGCTGCCTTTGCCGAGTTACAGTCAAGGCTTGAAATCGAACTCGACGCCCTGCTTCAGGCCATCGCCGATTATTTGGCAGACCACCAGCCTGCCGACAGGGTTTGAGGCGCTTATAATCTCAGGGCAAACGGCTATAAAGCAGTCCCCATAATTATTGGTTCATCGCGCTTTACCGGGGAACGCCGCCTTGATCTTCAGAAAGAAATATGCTGAGGGAGAGGCGGCGGAGGTTCGGAGTTGGTAGATTGATGGTCGCCAAACACGTCAATCATCCAAACCACCGCCATGTCAAATGCTATGCTGGGTCTGACCTTCTGGGAAGGGCATTGTGTTGAATCGTACAGCGAGCAGCCCGATGGCTCGCTGGTTCTGCAACTGACCGAGGATCCAGATACGCTGGCGCGCTGCGGTTGTTGCGGCGAGCCCTGTGTCCTGATCCATGAACGTCGCCGTCGGCGGGTGCGAGAACGCGATTGGTTTGACCGGCAAGTCTGGCTGGACGTACCGATCCGTCGCATGGACTGTCACCACTGCGGAGCGCGCGTGGCCGAGCACATCAGCTGGCTCGACGGCCGTTCCCGAATAACGCAACGACTGCGAGCCTGGATCGAAGCGCTGACCCAACTCCTACCGATTGCCCACGTCGCCAAGCTGACGGGCTTGAACTGGCACACCATCAAAGAGATTGATCACCGCCGACTGGAACGATTGCACGGGGAGTTCGTGGCCAACGACGTCCGCCGTTTGGTCATGGATGAATTCGTACTGCACAAGGGGCATCGCTACGCCACCGTGGTCATGGATGCGGACCGAATGCGCGTCCTATGGGTCGGCGAAGGCAACAGCCGTGAAGCGATCCGTCCCTTCTTCGAGTTGCTGGGACCGGAACGCTGCCAACAGATCGAAGCCGTGGCGATGGACATGAATACGGCGTTTGATCTGGAGGTGCAGAAGTATTGCCCGCACGCTGAGGTGGTGTATGACCTCTTTCACGTCGTGGCCCGATTCGGTCGCGACGTGGTGGATCGGGTTCGTGTTGATCAGGCGAATGCCTTGCGCGATCAACCGGCGGCGCGCAAGGTGGTCAAACGCAGTCGATGGCTATTGCTCAGAAATCGTGACAATCTCAAGGACGACCAAGGCGTCCGACTCGATGAATTGCTGGCGGCCAATACGCCGCTGGCCACCGTCTATCTGCTCAAGACCGAGCTCAAGGAAATCTGGTTCGCGCCGTCGGTTCGCGAAGGTGCCAGGCGATGGCGACTCTGGTATCAAATGGCCATCGACAGCCAACTCGCTCCCGCCATCCAGTTCGCCAAGCGCTTGAAAAAGTACCTGCGCGGAATCCTCGCCTCCGCCATCTATCGCATGAACTCTTCCATCCTGGAGGGCGTCAATAACAAAATCAAGGTCATCAAACGCATGGCCTACGGATTCCGCGATTCAGCATATTTCTTTCTGAAGATCAAGGCGGCGTTCCCCGGTAAAGCGCGATGAAGCATTTTTCCCCTACATTTGCCTTGCTAGCGCTTTTCTGAGTCGCATCAACAGTCCATTGAGCGTAGTTTCAGTCTCGGCACTGAAGTCATAAATGGCGACCATCTGCTCCACTTTGGACTGAATGATCTCTTTGATACTCTCTTCCTGAACCTCCCGCATGCCCACGCTGACGAATTCCTTATCCAGTTCGTCCAGCAACTGGCGCGTCTTTTCCAAGCCCCGAGAATGCGCGTCCTCATATCTTTCACCAAAGAGACGGATGGTGCTGCTTAAATCCTGCATCAACGAGGCAATCTCTCGCTTGGTTTCGCTATTTTCCTGACGCGTCTGCATAGCCACCAATTTGGCTTCGACCGTTTCGACTGCAATCGCCAGATGATCTCTCAACCGCCCACACAACTCCGGGTCGCTGATCGGCATGTTATTGACCAGCAAGGACACTCGCTCAAAATTGAAGACCGCCCGGTTATTGAAGCCGGCGATGGCTCCAAGCGATCGGACATGACGGATGACCGACGACTCAAGCGGGCTGGCTTCTCCCGCAGAGTTGAGCGTCAACTCCAGTTTCGGTAGCCTGAACTGTACAACCCCTTCAAGATTAAAACCTTTCAGCATGGTCAATACGGCCTCGGCGCCTTCGGAGAACCCTTCACAGGTATTCAAGGACCGAAGAAATTTGACCAGAACCGAATATTCATCGAGGTTAGACAAGACCAGCGAGGTCAGTATGTCGGATTCACCCATCTGGCGATGCAGAGCCTTTTTTTCTTCGCCCAATCGACGCAGGACTTCGATTTTCTGCTTAAGTTCGGCAAGCTTGTAGGGCTTGACGATGAAATCCTCACCTCCTGCGTCATAACCTTCTAAACGCGACTCAAGATCATCCAGTGCCGATATGAAGATTGCAGGAATGCCTTTGCAGTTCTCATGGCTCTTGATCTGCCGGCATAAGGTGTAGCCATCCATTTCGGGCATATCCACATCGAGCAGGAAGATATCAGGAATTTTGACAGTCATTCTGTCAAGACAGGCTGCACCGGACTCAAACGATTCGACGGTATAAATTGCTCCAAACGCCGTCACGATCAGGCGTCGGCTCACTTCTGCATCATCAACGATGAAAAGGGTGTATTCGCTGTCCATGGTTCTCTCGCATTGATAGTCCAGCGGTGTGCTGGGCCGGGTTAATATTGAAACGTTCAGGCACTTTGGTCAGGCGCATCAAGTGGAATCAAAGGAATACTTCACCAGATACGCGTCAATGGCTGGGTTTAGCGCATCGAGTTCATTGGCCAACATCTGATGCAAATCGTCATAGACGCCAGAATCCCCGCTCGCCGCTGCCGCCTCCATCTGGGCGCAAACGTGTCGTGCTCGAACGGCACCAATCTGTCCCACGCTTCCCTTGAGACGATGGCTCACCATCTTTACCTTCACGTGGTCATTCAGCGTGATGGCGCTGGAAATCTCCAGCCTATCTGACATCATTTGTTGGCGAACACCGGACAGCATCATGAGTAAGATCGAAACATCACCATCAAACATTTCAAGCGCTGACACCGTGTCGAGAACCGGAGGGGCGTCCGGGGCCTCGCCCTCCTGCTGCGTAGGAGGTGGTTCGGTATCCCATACCGTAACCGCCGTCGCACCCACAGCCAATTCGACTTCATCGACAGTCTGCAGGCCATGAATCTCTTCCACTTTGCTGCGTAACTCACGGCTATCGACCGGTTTGGCGATATAGTCGGTCATCCCGGCTGCCAGGCATCCTTCGCGATCGCCCATCATAGCGTTTGCGGTCATAGCGATAATCGGCACCTTATGGTTGAGTACCTTGGAGTTGGGGTCACGAATCAAGGCCGTGGCTTCGTAACCATCCATTTCCGGCATCTGACAATCCATCAGCACCAGGTCGTAATCGATCGTCTCCAGCACATGCATCGCTTCCAGGCCATTGCCCACCACATCTACCTGATAACCGACTTTGCTGAGCATGATTTGGACGAATCTCTGGTTAACCAAGTTGTCTTCCGCCAGCAGAATACGAAACCATAATTTTTTGGATTCGGCGATGCTATGGCGTGTCACGAGTTCCTTTTTATCGACCTGAGTCAAGTCTCCGTCATCTTTCGCCAGAACCATGGCCAGACAATCGTAAAGCAATGCTTGGCGCACCGGTTTGGCCAGATAGCCGACAAAACCAATCTGCTCCAGAATCGCCGCATCGCCTCGCTGACCGATGGAGGTCACCATGACCATCAACGTGGTTTTCAATAGCGGGTCGGCCTTGATCCGGCATCCGAGCTCACGTCCATCCATATCCGGCATCTGATGATCGAGCACAACGATGCGGAAGGGGGCGTTCTGCTCCAGCGCCTCGTGCATCAGCTTGAGTGCGTCCTTACCGTTATTCACCAGTTCGTGCGGATAACCCCAATTCTTCAGTAAAGCATCCATCAGCTTCAGGTTCGTGGCATTGTCGTCAACCACCAGAATGCGTGCTGAGGTATCTGCCATGTGAAAGAGCGGCGCGGGCGGTTCTATTCTGGCCTCGTCCTGCTTCTCGAAGCGAGAGGTAAACCAGAACGTGGAACCCTGACCCGCCTCGCTTTCCAGGCCGATTTCTCCTCCCATCAGTACGGACAGTTGTTTGCTGATCGCAAGTCCCAGACCCGTGCCGCCATATTTCCGGGTCGTTGAGCTATCCACCTGCGTGAAGGAAGTAAACAACGCGGCCTGTCGATCGGCGGGTATGCCGATCCCGGTGTCCTGAACCTCAAAGCGCAGGGCCACCCCTTCATCCGTGTCGGAAATCCGTTTGACGCGGATGACAACTTCGCCCTCTGAGGTGAATTTGATGGCATTGCCGGCCAGGTTGGTCAGAATCTGGCGTAGCCGGCCGGGATCCCCTTTCAGATGCAGCGGGACTTCGGGATCAATCTGGCAGATCATTTCAAGCCCCGCCGCCTCGGCGCGCAAGGCCAGCAGGTCGGTGGTGTCCTCCAGCGTGGTTTGCAGATCAAAATCAATGCATTCAATATCCAGCTTGCCCGCTTCAATCTTGGAAAAATCTAGGATGTCGTTAAGCAGACCAAGCAGGTTGTCGGCACTCATGCGCACAATTTCGGCAAACTCACGTTGTTCTGCGCTCAGCTCGGTTTCGAGCAGCAAAGCAGACATACCGATCACCCCGTTCATCGGGGTGCGGATCTCATGGCTCATGTTCGACAAGAACATGCTTTTTGCGATGTTAGCCGCCTCGGCCTTGGCGGCCATGCCTCTGGCCAAATCGATGGCTTCTTCGAGGCGAATGTTCGACTCACGCAGTTCGTTTTCTGCGCGAATTCGCTCGGTGATATCCACAAAGCATTCGAGCAGCTTCTCCTGGCCGTTCAAATGAATCCGCTTCACTGTTTTCAAAATGGGTAGCGGGCTGCCATCCCGGCGCAGCATGATGCAGTCCGAGTTATCGACCTCTTGCCCCAAATCGCACATCGGGCAGGCGCCTTCGCCGGCAGGGCACAACAGGGCGTGACAGAGCTGACCCAGCAGATGATCTACCGTGCCACCAAAAAGCACTTCAACCTGTGGATTGGCACTCTCGATAATCCGGGTCACTGGATCTACCAGGATAACACCGACTGGCAGGCTGGCAAGCAAGGTACGCTGTAGCGCCTCGCTCTCCTGCAGATCACGCTCAAGTTTCTTGCGTGCGGTGATGTCGATCATGGTTGAGAGCCAGCACCGCTCTTCGCCGACCGTTATCACAGAAGATGAAAACAGGCCAACAAGGACTTTGCCGGTTTTGGTTCGCACCTCAACTTCGAGATCCCTGACGAAACCTTGCTCTACCATAAGGGATTTTATGAAACCACGCTGCTGCGGATCAACGAAAATGGACAACTCACGCGATGTCCGGCCGATCACCTCATCCTTTGAATACTCCAACAGTTGCAAGAACATCTCATTCACATCAAGGTACCCACCGGAATTGCCGCTGGATATGGCCATCAGGTTGGTACCTGACTGAAATGCACGGATGAACTTTTCCTCCGACTGCTTGATCTTGGTGACGTCTTTGACAACCCCAAACAGGGCGGGCTGACCATTCCAGATCCCAGGATAAACCCGGGTTTCCACCTGAATCTCGACGCCACTCTTGGATAGAACAGGCACGGGGCAAAAATCCCGGGTTCCGGCAAGCATTTCCGCGACGACAGCCCCCGCCTCGGCCCGTCGTGCTTCAGGGTGAATCATCAGCACCGATTGCCCGATCAATTCCTCTTTTGTATATTCTAGCCGACGCAACACGGTTTCGTTCATCTCGACCATGTTGGCATTGCCGTCAAGAACAAATAACAAATCGGCGATCGAACTGAAAAAAGTGCGGAAATTCGCCTCGCTCGATTTCAGTGCCGCCTCATTTTGCTTGCGCTCGGTGATGTCGTAATTGATTCCGATCATCCGCAGCGGCTTCCCGTGGGCATCGCGCACGACCAGCGCATTAGCCTTGATGTAGCGTACTTCGCCGTCCGGCCAGCGCACGCGAAATTCGGTGTCGAAGTCCTTTTCTCCGCGCAAAGCCTGATGGATCTCCTCGTCACTACGCCACTTGTCATTGGGATGCAGACCGTTCTGCCAGGCTTCATAGGCCCCAGAGAAGTCCGCTTCCTGTACACCATACAGGGCATACATCCGCGCATCCCACACGAGCTCATTTTCCGGGATAGCGTAATCCCACACCCCGATTCGCGCCGAATCTGCAGCAAGACCAAGGCGCAAGTTAAGCTGACTCAGCTTGCGCTCAAGTGCTGTGGCAAACTCTTCGGCCTGTTTGCGCTCGGTAATATCTTCTACGAAAGCAATTGCACTTTCGCTCTCGCCATCACCAAATGGACTGCAAGACATGGAGATCCAACAATTTACAACACTGAGCGTTGGAACATATTCGCCTACATAAACGCCCGAATTGCCCGCGACTGCCATACGCAGCGCAGGCAGTATGCGTTGATCCTGAAGAGTGTTCATGTCAAGGCCGATGAGCCGCCCTACCGGAGCATTGAAAATTTTCGCAAACCGGTCATTGCAGTAGGTGACGACGAGGTTTCGATCGTAATGCAGAATACCGGTAGGCGATTGCTTCAGGATTACACGGTAACGCTCTTCACTCTTCTGCAAAGCCATAATGCTTTTCCGCCTGAGTATGTGATTTCGTCCCCAACCCCATGCAGCCAAGAGGGTAATGATCACTAAAAAAGCGCTTCCAATTATCCAATTGCGGTAAATGTCCTCCGGCGACTGAAAGAGCACTTTGCTGCCTACGGGCAACTTGGAAACTGAAATGCCGATGCGAATCAACTGACGAGCGTCAAACTGAAATTCACTTGGTGCGATACGTGTCACCGGAATTGATTCGGGAGTCTCTCCGGCGAGAATGCGCAGCACAATTTTGGCTGCAGCCTGTCCCTGAGCCGCGGCATTTGTAAGGCGCCCACCCACAATGCCGTAACCCATATAGAAGTCCCAGGTGCCATAAACCGGCACCGTAGAAACCTGCGAAACCAAGTGCGCTATTTGGGGGTAAGTGACAAAAACACCCTCACGATCACGGGCAAAAGGCATGAGCAAGACTAGTGTGTCCTGACCAAGTTTTGATAACTCGGAACTCAGCTGCTCCAAGGAGAGGTCGTCCCAGAAATCAAAATTAACGTTTCCTGCGTAGGGGACCAGCATCGGGGCCAGTTCATCACGAATCGCCTTGCTGGTGATTGTGGTATCAAAAATTACAACGATTCGTTTCGCCAGTGGATGCAGCCGTAGCATTTCCCCAATGGTTTGTCCGCCCTCAAACGTTTCTGCCACACCGGCAAACCCCTTAAATCCAGCGAGCATATCCTCTTGGAAGAAATTGACCCCTGAGAATACGACCGGCACATTAATGAAAAGCTGATCTCTGTACCGGCGCAGGAAATTGAAAGCATCGTTGTCCGTGGAAATGACTGCGTCAATTCGCGTATTGCGATATTTGTGGTCTAGTAACTGTCTGAAATTTTCAAGGTGTTTTTCATCGGATGCGCGCTTGGCATCCATGTACTCGACATGTAACTCGATGGACTGGTTATTTTCCGCAAGAACCTGCTGAACAGCTGTTATTTGACCATCAGTCCAATCCATGCCGTAGTGATATGAGTTGATCACTAGCACATGTTTATGTGCTGGCTCTACACCCCAAGCAACCGCAATAAAGCCGAAAACCAGCCATAAGAATAATGAAAAAATTCTCGATGTTATACCCACGCTCCTGAATCCTAGGCAGATAAATTGCAAAGCAATTGTCCTGAGAGCCATCCCAATTCCTGTCGGTTGAATGATCGATTCAATGACGCCATTGGGCAGAAAGGGAGTCATTGGCCTGCCTCAATCGCCGACCTGATGAAACAGTCCGTTCAGAGCAACTAACAAGGTATCGGTCGCGGGGTCTTTGGAAGGAGGGTGATCCAGGTAGGCCGCTTCTGGCGGCAAGCCTGACCGGATCGCTGCAATCTGACGAGACATGAGTTGATCCGCACCAAGAATGTGGTAAGCCAGCCAGTGCGTCAAAAACTGAAGCAGAGAAACGTTCACTGCCTCACAATTATTGGCTGAAACATCGCTATGGAACTGAGCTATTTCATCCAGAGAGTTGGCACGGGCCGCACGGTGTTGAGCCACATGACGAGGATCAAGGCGCATGGCCTTCATCAAGCCTTCCTCCGCGGAAAAGTGGTATTGGGTATAGTCTTCTAGCTCGAAAAAGACGGCCCGCTGTCTGGCGACGGATTCTGTTTCTTGATTCATGAGCAGCATGCCTAATAGATTAATCATATCGATCAGACGATGATGTTGTTCATCGACTTCAGCTAGCCCGGTATTGAAGCAGGAATTCCACTGAAAAGTTTCCATTTTTACTCCACTGACCGGAGATTTTGCGTTATTGACCAAAATTCCGGCTAATGCGATAGGGATAATTCAGCAGATCAGGATCCAAAGCAGCGAACTTCAGTTGTACAACTGATCAATTGACATCCTCCCCGATGTGATTTTATATCCTGAATTTCCCAATCGTTCCCTGAAGGTCCTTTGTCAGACCTTCAAGCCGATCCGTGAGTGTGGTTATTTCTTCAGTTTCAGTACAGTTCTTTGAGGCCATGGCAACGATCCTTTCAACGCTTTCCGCAACCATCTGCGTGGCAGCAGTCTGTTCGTGAAGAGCCTGTGTGATATCACCCACAGCAGCAATCACACGCGTGGCGCCTTCGCGAATGCTGGCCATGGACGCTCCCGCCTGGTTGGCGAGAGTGACGCCGCCTTGAACGCGCGAACTACCCTGCTGCATACTCTTGACAGCTTCCCCTGTGCCACCCTGAATGCGGGTGATCATGGCGCTTATTTCCTGTGTCGAAAGCGTTGTACGCTCGGCCAGCTTTCTGACTTCATCGGCAACGACGGCGAAGCCGCGACCCTGTTCGCCCGCTCGCGCAGCCTCGATTGCGGCATTGAGAGCCAGCAGATTTGTCCGGTCTGCGATATCTTTGATGACACCGACGATGGACGAAATGTGCTCCGACTGTTCGCCCAGTGACTGAATGTGCTGAGCCGAGTTCTGCACAGCACCTGCTATCTTTGACATTTCCTCGGCTGCCTCATAGACGATCCTTTCGCCTTGACTGGAAAGTTCTCCAGCCTGCTCGGCAATGGTGTGTGCTTCGCCCGAATTTTCAGTTACCTGGACGATACTTGCCTGGGTTTCCTCCACGGCGGCTGCCATAGCCGATGAGGCGTCCGTTTGATGATTGGAGCTTGCGGCCAGATGTGAGGCTGACACAGCCAGTTGTGTCGACAAGCCCATGACTTGATCGGTAGTGACAACCACATGGCGAATCAACTCCTGAAAGTTGCTAACCATGTCGTTGAATGATCGACCGATTTCAGAAATCTCGTTATCGCCATATACCTCAACCCGTCGAGACAGATCGTTAGTTTCCTGAATTGACTTCATTGCGTCCTTGATCGCATCTATCGGACGCGAGACACTACGGATGATGAGAAACAAAAGTGCACCGATGAACACTGCTATCGTTAGAGAAATTGCCCCGAGTACAATGGCACGGGACCGGAATATCTGATCTACATCGTCAATGTAGATACCTGATCCGATCACCCAGCCCCAGGGGGAAAATTTCTTGACATAGGAAAGTTTCTGGTAGGTTTCCTCCGTCGTGCCACCACTCTGCTTGGGTTTGGGCCATAGGTAGGTCACATAACCATGTTCTGTCTTGTTAGCCACAATATTGGCAGTAGCAAAGAGATTCATCTTGCCGTCGGTCGGCAGGACAGGTCCATCGATGCCTTCTTGTAGACTGGTGGCACAATTGAATTTCGGATCATCCAGCACCTTGCCGTCCAATGCAGGCATGGTCGCGTGTAACACCATCTTGGGTACTGGCATTGCTGAATCATTGATCCAGAAATATTCCTTTCCCTCGTAACGCAATGCCTTGATGGTTTCAATCGATGCTTTGCGGGCATTGTCTGCCGAGAGAATCCCTGCCTGTTCCTGTTGGTGATAATGGTTGAGGATGCCGTACGCTACTTCGACTAGGTGACGGGTTTTCACTTTGCGGTCGTCAAGATTGATCGCCTTCTCGGAAATGAGGGCAAAAACGGAGACGATCAACATGCCCGCCAACGCTATGACAAGAACAAATATGAGTCTGTTTTTTATGGTGTTCGCGAACATGTCAAACCCTCCCCTTGATTCTCTGCTTGGCGGACAACCGGAAAATTGGCGGTTTGGGGAAGAATCTTGATTTCATCTTCCACCATTTTTCGAAAGGTTATGCCGTTCAAAATGCCGTCGAGTTTGTGATCGATCCGGCTTCATTTTTTCTGCAGTTATTATCAGTTACTCAGGCAAACACACCGGTTCTCGATAGCCCAAGCATCACCTGCTGAGTGCTGACGAGCATCCGCCAGGGGAAGCACGTATTTTTCATCGATTTCCATTCGACAGGCTCAGCCCGAGCGGAATTAATCCACGTTTCCCTGGCTGCTACGAGTTAATGCCCGTTACACTACCCAAGCCAGTTAAAGTTAGCTATCCTCAAATACGTGTATCGTCACTACGTTAAAACCGGTAGCGGCAGATGCCGTGACCGCTATCAGCTGGCGGATTCAACCGGTGGATGCAACACACTAGAAATTGCGTAAGCATGAGGAGTGTTGCAAATGAAGCGGAGACCGAGGGTCTATTACACGGAAAGCCAGAAAGCCTTGATGTAGGAGCGCTGGCGGAAGGGGGAGTCTCTTCAGCAGATCGCCCAGTTGTTTGATCGAAACTGTCAGCAGCGGTTGTAAATTGATACAGGGCAGCGACTGAAAGTTGATACACCGAGTTGAGAGAGAATCGGCGATTTCAAAGGC
>JAIFNM010000216.1 GCA_020047725.1 Betaproteobacteria bacterium | reverse complement strand
TATCTATGCAAAGGTTTTTTTGCATTATGGAACGGTATCAGGTAGGTGTTCAAAGTGATTTAGCGCCCCGTTCATTGTTAGCCGCCGTAGGCTTCGCGTTCTTGGCAATTGCCAAGAACGATCTTAAATCCGTTTAATCATGCTAGAAGACTTTCAAGACACCAACTCAAAAAATCATCTTTGTGCCGTCGATTTTTTCTGCGGCGCAGGCGGCATGAGTTTCGGGTTGTCTCAGGCTGGAATCCGAGTTCTAGGCGGCGTTGACAATGCTGTCGACTGTAGGAAAACCTATCAAGCCAACGTGCTTGGTGCTAAGTATATCCGCCACGACATTACCTCATTGACAGCGCCTGAGCTTGGACGTCGGCTGGAACTCGAACGAGATGATCCTAATCTTGTCTTTTGCGGATGTAGCCCTTGCCAATTCTGGAGCAAGATCCGCACCGACAAGACGAAATCCTTGAAGACTGCATTCCTGCTACGGCAGTTCCAGCGCTTCATCCGGCACTTCCGACCGGGATATGTGGTCATCGAGAACGTGCCGGGCCTTTACAGACGTAATGATAACGCGATCCTCATTGAATTCCTCGACTTCCTTTCCTCACAAGGCTATAACTTCAAGGATGGTGTCATCAACGCCTACCACTACGGTGTTCCTCAAAACCGGATGCGCTACCTGCTGATTGCTTCGCGGGTTTCCGCCATTAGCTCCCTCTTGCCCTCTGCTCCTACGTCGCCGTCCCTAAATGTTTCCGACTTCATCGGGGTCAAGAACGGTTTCGCCAAAATCGAAAACGGTCACCGGGATGGCACACCATTCCTACATACTGCAGCGGCCCTTTCGGGAAAAAACGTACAGAGAATCGCGATGACTCCGGCGTCTGGCGGCAACCGTGCAGCTTGGGCCGATAACCCTGATCTTCAAATTAATGCCTACCGCGGAAAAAACCACATATTCAGAGATGTCTATGGGCGTATGGCTTGGGACAAGCCGGCACCAACAATTACCACGCGGTTCATCAGTCTCTCGAACGGTCGATTCGGTCATCCCGAGGAAAACCGAGCTATCTCCATTCGTGAGGGCGCGACACTCCAGACCTTCCCCACGGACTACCGTTTCCATTCGACGAACCTGAATGCGTTGGCGCGCCAGATCGGAAACGCAGTGCCGCCAGCCTTGGCGAAGCAGATCGGCGAGTACCTGAAGTCGGCGCGTCATGGCTAGAATTCAGACGCGTGCGCGTGCGGTCGATATGTTGGGTAGGCAGCAGATCGCCGGTGTGCAGAACGCACTGGTGGAACTATTCAAGAATGCCCACGATGCTTATGCAAAATGCGTTGCGGTCGACCATTTCGAGGGTTTCGGAGAGAAAGGTGAGGGATTCCTGATAGTTCGCGATAACGGCATAGGTATGACCCATGCCGACTTCGTGGATAAATGGTTGGTGCTGGGCACAGAGAGCAAGGCAGTGGCGGCTACTCCTCCCTATCGCCCCAGCGATGCTGAACAGCGCCCCATCACCGGTGAAAAAGGAATTGGGCGGCTTGCAATAGCGCTTCTCGGCGAACAGACTCTCGTATTGACACGGGCGGTTCGCGACGACGGAGTACATGACCTCGTCGTCGGCTTGGTGCATTGGGGCCTGTTCGAGATCCCTGGCTTGAATCTCGAGGAAATCGAAGTTCCGGTCGAAACTGTCGCTGGCGGCGGCCTACCTGATGCCGAGGTCCTCGAGAAGATACGCAATCAACTCAAGGCATGTGCCCTACGTATCCACGCTGACCATCCAGACGCCAAAGTCGACAACATCATCGCTCAAATTGAGGCGTTCCAGCCGGATCTCGGCAGCATCTACAGCTTCTTGAAGACTGCAGAAGAAAAGCACCTAACACTCGACGCCGAAAGCGTCGGAACCCATTTCCTGATCGCCCCAAGCAACCCCATCATTACGCTAGACCTAGCGAGGGAAGAGCGAGAAGGCGACTACGGATTCCGGAAGCACCTACTTGGTTTTTCGGATTCTGTCTTCGGCAAGAACAGCAGTCCCCGTATGGATACACTTTTTCGCCGGTGGCGCGGCGGCGACGCCATCGGCGAACAGCTTCTTGATCCAGCGACGTTCTTCACTCGTCACGATCTACTCGAGCTATCAGACCATCTCCTGGATGGAACTGTCGATGAATTCGGTCAGTTTTCTGGGAAGTTGCGTGTCTACGACAAGGAATACGATCTCGTCATTCCTTGGGGCGGCGCGAACGGGAGAGTGACAAAGTGCGGTTCTTTTGCCATCAATTTCGGTTATCTCATGGGGCGACCAGCCGAGTCCCGGCTTCCGACGGAACTGTATCACCCGCTAAACGAGAAGCTTGCTCATATCGGCGGTCTCTATGTTTATAGAGATGGCGTGCGTATCCTGCCGTATGGCGACTATTCTTTCGACTGGATCGATGTTGAGAAGCGTCGTAACAAAGGCGCGGGTTACTACTTCTTCTCCTTCCGACGCATGTTCGGTGCAGTGCTTTTAGCTCGATCAGATAACCACGAGCTTCAAGAAAAGGCCGGCCGAGAGGGTTTCCAGCAAAACGAGGCATATCGACAGATCCGCGACATCCTGATTAATCTTCTGATCCAGCTAGCTGCCGATTTTTTCCGCAGTAGTGGCGCCAACGCGGAGGCATTCGAGGCGGCCCAAGCCGATATGCGAAAGCGCTCGGCAGCGCTCGAGCGACAGCAGAAGCGGTCCGCAACAAAAAGAAGAAATTTCGCAAACGCGTTGAATTCGTTCTCCGAAGACTTGAGATCGGGCTTATCTACGACGGAAGTCGCCAACCTGATGCACCTAACGCAAGCGCGCATGGATGCAGCAGCGAGGCTTCCAGACCAAGACAAAGCCGCTACCGCGCTTATCCGAGCGGAACAGGAGGCCATCGGTGCGCTCGCCAAGCTTCGCGATAAATATACGAAGAAGCGCCCGGCCGGCGTAGCTTTGGGCAAGGAATTGCAACGTAATTGGGACGCCTATCTTATCGAGCGTGAACGCCTCGAAATCGATGTCTTCGCCCCGTTCGAACAGCAGGTCGCTAACACTCTCGGCACGGTCGCCGAGCAGGCGCGCGTTTACGTCGATCAGCGAAAGCGCCTCGAGGAACGAATCAAATCCTTACGCGTGCAATACGCGTGCAACTCGGCCATTCCCTACGTTCAGATTTGTAGGCAAGTGCAGTTAGCCGCAAAGCAGGCATTTAAAAGCGCAATTTAATGGACGTGCCGAGTGGTAGTCACAATTCATTCAATGCACCGTGTAACCGTTCAGCCGAGCGTAGCCGGTTGCTGCTCAGGATTTCGGGACGTAGCGCGATGGTCGAAACCAGCAGGTTGAGAATGCTCATCGGTGCCGCATAGGAGTCGAATTCCGCGGAGCCCCGCGTTTCACAGACAATACGCCAGTCGCCTGCCAGTTCGTTCGAAGTGGTCGCCGCATCCGTCAGAACAAGCACCGGGATATTGATCCGACGCGCGTGGCGAATGATCTGGTCGACGATTGGAACCCGGCGGCGGAAGGCTAAAATAATGGTCATGTCTTCAGAAGAAAAGCCGGCGAGATCTTCGCCGATGGTCTGGCCTGCTTGTGGCAGTAGTGAAACGTGATCCTTGAGCAGCACCAGCTGGCGGGCAAAATACTGGGCGAACGCCTGGCTGTTCCGATAACCGACAACAGCGATGCGCCGGGCACACACCATCTTGTCGATAGCACGCTCAACTGTTCTAGGGTTCAGGCGCTCGAACGTTCGAGTTATGTTTTCCAGGTCCCGCTGCAAGTGATCGCTGAACGCTTCCTCGGAAACTCCGGATAGATCCGGCACAAACTGAAAGGACGGCGATCCCCAGCACTGAGCCTCGCGTGCCTCGCGCCTGGCCTCGGCAAAACTACGATAGCCGACCCGCTGGATAAAGCGCGTCACCGCTGCCTTGGAACTCCCCGCCATGGCCGCCAATTCCGTTGCCGAATGCGTCGCGAGCAAGACTTGTCGCGTACTCAGCAATTCCGCGAGCTTTCGTTCCGAGTCGGGAAGCGTCTCCGTGAGCCCCTCAATACGTTCGTCGATCGGCTTAAATTCCATCTTTTTTTTGTCGGAACTGTTTTTCTTCATAGCAGATAATCCGCAGTTCTTGTCTTGACGATCACTGGGCGATGTTTCGGTTCACGATGCTGTGCTAAATCAAAGTTGTTGTCCTTGAGCTTCTTGCATCGATCAAGCTGACAGGCAGCAGCCATCCTCAATAGTGCAGGTTTCGGCTGGCGCGTCCAACTGGGAGCGCACCGTCGATCCTCAATCCTTTTTCCACGGCGTTTCCCGATGGCGTCATGGCTTAGGCTTGCTCAGGCGAAATGACAGGAAACCAAGTGCTGATCGCCATTGCCGGTCAGTTGCGGCGAGCTCTCGGCGCATTCGGATCGCGCTTGTTGGCAGCGCGTACGAAAGGTGCAACCCGACGGCGGATTGGCCGGGTTAGGCAGGTCGCCTTTGAGCAAGATTCGTTCGGGCCGCTGGCTTTTTCCGATCTTTGGAACGGCAGACAGTAGGGCGCGCGTGTAAGGATGCTTCGGGTCGGTATAGATGGCCTCAACTGGACCTATTTCGACGATGCGACCAAGGTACATCACAGCGACGCGACGGCTGATATGACGAACGACCGCGAGATCATGAGCGACGAAAATGTAGGACAGTCCTAGGTCTGTCTGCAAATCCTCCAACAGGTTGATGACCTGCGCCTGAATCGATACATCGAGCGCTGAAACCGGTTCGTCGCAGACAATCAGCTTGGGTTTGAGCGCCAGAGCACGCGCGATACCGAGACGTTGGCGTTGCCCGCCGGAGAATTCATGCGGGTATTTGCGCAAGGCATCCGGATCAAGACCGACACGATGAAACAGGTCGGCGACGCGTTCACTGCCATTTTTACTGTCCCAGCCAAAATTTCGTAAGGGTTCGGCCACGATGTCGCACGCACGCATGCGCGGATTCAGCGAGGCGTAGGGGTCTTGAAATACAATCTGCATTTCACGCCGATACGGTCGGAAACTGTGTAACGAGAGCTTGGCGATGTCAGTTCCCGCAAGAAATATCTCGCCCGATGTCGGTTCAATGAGGCGCATCAGGGTCTTGGCTGCAGTCGATTTTCCGCAGCCTGATTCACCGACTAGCCCCAGAGTCTCTCCTTCCCCCAGAGAAAAGGAGATACCGTCTACTGCCTTGACGGGGGGACTGTCGCGCCAGAAGGTTCGGGTCGGATAATGTTTGACGAGGTTACGGACATCGAGCAAGAGCGAGCCCGTTTTTGTATGTGGCGTCGTAACGTTAGGGTGATTCATGCCAATTCTCCCCGGAAGGCTTCACAGGCGCGAAAGCAGGCAGCGAGGTGGTCGGGCGCTTCACGTGCGACCACCACCAATTCCGGAATGGTAACGTGACAGCACTCCTGCGCTGCAGCGCAGCGCGGCGCAAACCGGCAACCAATGGCCGCTTGCTTGAGCGATGGCACCATACCGGGAATTTCCGCCAGACGGCGGTGTCCGGCGTCCGCCGCCATGTCAAGGCCGGGCATCGCGGCCAGGAGTCCACGTGTATAAGGATGGCAAGGTCGCGCGAAAAGCGTATCCACGGTCGCTTCCTCAACCTTGCTACCGGCGTACATGACCACGACGCGGTCGCAACATTCAGCGACGACGCCGAGGTCATGGGTAATTAGCACAATTGCGGTTCCCATCTCCCGGCGAAGGCGGGCAAGAAGCTCCATGATCTGCGCCTGGATGGTGACGTCGAGCGCAGTGGTCGGTTCGTCGGCGATCAGCACAGCGGGATTGCAGGCAAGCGCCAGCGAGATCATGGCCCGCTGGCGCATGCCACCGGAGAACTGGTGCGGGTAGTCGCGCAAGCGCTGATTGGGTTCGGGAATACCGACAAGGTCGAGCATTTCGCCAGCGCGCTTCCAGGCGGCGCGCTTGGACAGCTTCTGGTGCAAGATCAACACTTCAGCGATCTGTTCTCCGATGGTTAGTACCGGATTGAGCGAAGTCATCGGGTCCTGGAAGATCATCGAGATCGCGTTGCCTCGCAGTTGGCGCATGCGCACCTCGCTGGCGGTCAGCAATTCTTCTCCGCGAAAACGGATCGATCCGCTGGAGTACATTGCCGGCGGACCTGGCAACAGCTTGAGCACGGACATTGCGGAAACGCTTTTGCCGCAGCCGGATTCGCCGACGATACCGAGCATTTCAGCCGGCTGCAGTTGCCATGAGACGCCGTCCACCGCGCGTACGATGCCGTCGCGACTGACAAACGCAATTCGCAAGTCCTCAACTTCAAGGATTGGTGCTGCCGGGCTCTGGTCTGGATAGGGCGTGGTCACGATATCAGAGCTTTCTTGCAATGCGCGGGTCGAGCAGATCGCGCAATCCGTCACCGACCAGGTTGACGGCCAGGACGGTCAGTCCGAGAGCTATTCCTGGATAGAGAATGATACCGAAGGCCAGTTGTACGACCGAGCGTCCCTCGGCCATCATATTGCCCCAACTCGGTACTTCCGGCGGTGTGCCAGCGCCAAGGAAACTGAGGTAGGCCTCGAAAATCATGGCTGAAGCCCAGATGAAACTGGCCTGCACGATCAGCGGTGTCATCAGGTTGGGAATGACATGACGAATAAGGACCAGCGGGAGCCGCGTTCCCGTGGCTTGTGCCGCTTGAATATAGGGCTGTTCTCGGATGGTCAGGACCAGCGAGCGTACCAGGCGGACTACGCGCGGTATCTCTGGCAGGGCAATGGCAATGACCACTGTGGCAACGCTGGCGTGGATCAACGTCATCAGGGCCACGGCCAGAAGAATGCCGGGAATCGCCATCATGC
Organism: Betaproteobacteria bacterium; assembly: GCA_020047725.1. GTDB lineage: Bacteria > Pseudomonadota > Gammaproteobacteria > Burkholderiales > Rhodocyclaceae > Propionivibrio. The sequence continues at coordinate 8,048 of JAIFNM010000216.1, read as the reverse complement.
CGTCCATGACGCGCATGATCAGTTTGTCGGCGAGGCGACTGAATCCGGCAACTGTGCCGACGAAGATGCCGATCAGTGCGGAAAACATCGCCACGGACACCCCGACCAGCAAAGAAACGCGGGCACCGTACAGCGTACGGGAAAAGATGTCGCGACCGAGCGCATCGGTGCCCAGCAGGAATTCGGCGGACGGTGGTTTCAATCGCTCTACCACGTTCATCTCGGTGGGGTCGTGCGACGCGATCCAAGGAGCAAAAACAGCCAGCGCTAGCATCCCCAGCAACAGGAATGCTCCCGCCACCAGCACCGGATTACGCGCGGCAAATCTGATCGCACGTGGCTGCTTACGCAGACGTTCAAGCCGTTGTTCCAGCAGGGCAATCATGGGGGTGTCCATCGACGGATACTCCTTGGGACGTGGATCAATAACGGATGCGGGGGTCGAAGAGACCGTAGAGCAGGTCGGTCACCAGATTTATAACGACATAGGCCGTTGCCGTCACCAGCACGATGCCCTGGATGACTGGGTAATCGCGCCGCAGGATGGAATCGACGGTCAGACGTCCAATGCCGGGGATGGCGAATACGCTTTCGGTGACAATGACGCCCGACAGCAACATGGCGATCCCCAGGCCGATGGTGGTTACGATCGGCACGGCAGCGTTTTTCAGCGCATGCCGCAACAACAGACGGCGCTTGGAGAGTCCCTTGGCACGGGCGGTACGGATGTAATCCTCGCCCAGCACTTCCAGCATGGTAGAACGCGTCATACGTGCAAGCAGAGCCATGTATATCAGACCACCGCTTATGACTGGTAACGCGAGGTGACGAATGAAGGGGACAAAACCGTCCGACAGACTTTTGAATCCTTGCACCGGAAACCAGCCGAGGCGAGTTGAAAAGCCATACACCAGTCCATAACCGATGACGAAGACCGGCAGCGAAAATGCGGCTACGGCCAGCCCGGAAATGGCGCGATCGAACCATGTTCCGGCTTTCCATGCAGCGACAATACCCATCGGCACAGCAAACACCACGGCGAACAGCATGGTTAGTGCCGAAATCCAGAGCGTCGGTTCGACCCGCTGCATGATCATCTCCGCAACCGGCATACCCGTAAATACCGAAGTACCAAGGTTTCCCTGCAATATCTGTCCGACCCAATGGAAGAATTGCTCGGGCAACGGTCGATTCAGGCCAAGTGTCTCGCGGATGCGTTCGATGTCTTCGGCGCTTGCCGTGTCGCCGCCAATGATGACGGCCGGATCGCCTGGTGCCAGGTGCAGAAGCAGGAATACGATGACGGCGACCACAGCCAACACCGGGATCACCGCCAGAAGGCGCTTGAGCAGATAGTTCATGGGTAAGTTCCAAGAAGGAGGGGGCGGGATGGCACGTCGGTCATCCCGCTTCCCAACTTACTTCTTCTCGATATTCCACATTACCGGCACGCCAACGTTCAGTACGCCGCTCAAGGTATTTCGATAGGCCATCGGCTGGAAGAACTGACCGAAATTGACGTAGGGAACGACTTCGTACATCCGCTTCTGCAAGTCGTCGGTAATCGCCTTGCGCTTGGTTGTGTCGCTTTCTGCTACCCAAGCGGCTCGCAGTTCTTCGAGCTTGGTATCGCATGGCCAGCCGGACGGCGCTTTATCGCAGTTTGCTTGCGCATAGGCATTGACTGCCGGGGAGAATACGTCCGCACCGACCGAGAACGTGTGGAAAATGTGCCAGCCATCCTTTTTGGAACGCCGTGCCAATAACGTGCTCCAATCCATAGCCTGAGCTTCGACATTGACACCGGCCTTCTTCAGATTCTGCACGGTCACCATGGCCGCAGCAGCCTGCACCGGCGGCTCGGAAGGTGTCAGCACGACGATCTTCTCGCCCTTGTAGCCGGCTTCCTGCAATAGCTTCTTGGCTTTTTCGAGGTCCTTCCCTCCGGCATAAGGCGCGGCGCCGGAACTACTCTCATTCAAGCTGCCGCACATGAAGTAGGCCATACACGTCTTGTGGCGATAGGCTTCGGGAAAGCCTGCGGCTGCGAGATATTCACCCTGGTTAACGAGAAAGTACAGAGCCTGGCGTGCTTTCGGGTTGTCAAACGGTGCTGCCAGATGATTCGGACGAAGCCAGCCTTGGTTTCCTAGTGGGTCGGCGGCGAGTTTTATGTTGGCGTCGGTAGTCAAAGTCGGGATAAAGTCGGCCGGCGGCAGCTCATAAATATCCATTTCACCGTTCCGGAATGCAGTCAGCGCAGTATTCTGGTCCGGAATGTAATTCCACTCGACACGATCCACCTTGACAACCTTGCCTCCGGCAAGGCCATCGGACGGCTCTTTTCTTGGCACGTAGAGGGGATTTTTGATGTAGACCACCTTGTTGCCCGGGACCCACTCGTCACGCTTGAATACGAACGGACCGGAACCGATGGTTTCCTTGATCTGCTCGTTCGGGTCGGTAGCGGCGATACGTTCCGGCATCATGAATGGCACGTTGGATGACGGTTTACCGAGCATTTCCAGCACCGGGCCGAATGGTGCCTTTAGTGTGATTGAAAAATTACTGGCATCGACCGCCTTGATATCGCCGATAGCGGCAAACAGTAATCGTCCGGACACGTCTTTTGCGCCCCAACGCTTGAGCGACGCCACACAGTCGGCGGCCGTTACCGGAGACCCATCGCTCCACTTCAAGCCGTCACGTAGCTTGAAAGACCAGGATTTTTTGTCAGCAGAAACAGTCCATCCATCGACCATTTGGGGTTTGACCACACCCGCGGCATTTTGGGCGAAAAGCGTGTCGTAGATCATGTAGCCGTGGTTGCGAGTAATGTATCCAGGATTCTGAATCGGATCGAGAATCTTGAGATCGCCCTGTGGAATCATGTGGATGGTTGCGGCGAAAGCCGGTTGACTGACGAGAACGGTACCCGATAAAAGACAGACGGTAAGGATGCTGTTGCGAAACAAGGTTGGCATGCGCATAGCGATCTCCAGGTTAAAGGGAGGAAGAAAAATCCGGCCCGTAATTCGAACCGATGTGAGCACTGTAAAATAGTTTTTTCGGAAATGTCAAATGTAAAATTCTTGTTTCTAAATGGTGCGAAGTTGATTCGGTCCGCACCATCAACGTGCTGCCCAACACGTTGAGTTATTGTGGGGAAATATGCAATTGCGGCTTTCTGCACCGATGTGGGGCCAAGAAAATCTTTGGGGCTCGCGGTGGGCAAGGAGTACCCCCACAATGCTTTAATCGCCATTGCCGAGCGTTTTAGTAACAACTCTATTGTGTAACAAGAGGGCATACCGGTCATTCAGGGAGCCGGCAAAGCACTGGTCCCCAGAGGCTGTAAGGCAAAAAGGTGCGTTCGAGCAAGCATCCATTCTGATGACTGTTCGACTCTGTAACCGGCCATTAAACCATTGCAAGGACGAATGGCGGTTCCGGGTCGAAACGCTGGATAGCGGATTTCGGGAAGCCGCCGCTCAGATTTCCTGAGCCCAATTTTTCATCGGAAAAGACCGAGCGGCAGCAATGCGCCAAGGTGCAGTCGTCCAATCAACATTCACCGGATGACCGCGGCTCGATGGGAATCATTGGCCGAAAAAGCGAAATCACTTCTGCATTTCCCACATCTTCACTTCAGAATCTTAGCGACAGAAGCCTTGCATTTGCCTCGGTGACAGATTGCAACGTTCGAAACGTCTGCCACCCCTTCGTCGTTAGCCTTTCACTGCTCCCATTGTTAGTCCCTTCACAACGTACTTTTGGAAAACCATTGTCAGGATGATAGCCGGGGTCATAATGGCAACCGCAGCAGCCATCACACCTCCCCAGTCAACTTCAGCGTAAGAAAGGAAGTTGTAGACCGCGATAGGAAGCGTCTTTGTTTTTTCCATGCTGAGAACCTGGGAAAACATGAAATTGTTCCATGAAAAAATGAAAGATAGGGTTGTAGCAGTAATGATGCCAGGCCCTGAAAGGGGAAGAATAATTGCATAAAAGGCATATTGACGGGTTGCTCCGTCCACCATCGCCGACTCCTCCATCTCACGTGGAATGGTGTTGAAATAGGTGGTCATGATCCAGACCACGATGGGCAGCGAAATAAGCATATGGCTCAGGATCAGCGCGACATAACTGTCCATGAGATCCAGTCGCGAAAAAACGATGTACCACGGCACGAGGAAGGATATTCCTGGCATGAGACGCGCCAGAAGAATGAAGACCGCGAGCTTCTTCTGCGCGTATCGGGCAATTGAATACGCCGCCGGCAGCCCAAGTATCAAAGAAAATCCGACGGATGCAACGCCGACTATTGTCGAATTAAGGAAATACTTTAGGAAATCCTGCTCTTCGAATACTTTCTGATAGTTCCGCAATGTCGGTTCAAAAAACAGTTTCGGCGGCCAGGAAATGATGTCGACCTGTGTCTTGAAGGATGAAGAGAGCATCCAGAGAAACGGGAACAACACGATGAGAGCTATCCCTGTAACAAGAACATAAAAAAGAATATTTGATACGAGTTTCTTGTTCATCGTGAGCCCTCAAATTTCCGAAGATGCGCGCAGCTTCATGATTCCGAGGCTACAGCCGAACACGACAAGGAATAGAACGACGAGGATTACCGACGACTGACCCATGCGGAAATACTCGAAGCTGTATTTATACCCCATGATGTTGAGCGTCTCCGATGCATAGCCGGGTCCGCCTCCGGTCATGGCGAATATGATGTCGAAGGTTTTTAGGGCGTCGATCAACCTGAGGATCACGGCCGTCAGGATGACCGGCATGAGCATGGGAATAGTGACATATCTAAGAATCTGCCATTCACTGGCGCCGTCGACATGCGCTGCTTCGATGGGCTCATTGGACATCCCGGCAAGTCCAGCCAGAACAATAAGCGTGATCATCGGCGTCCATTGCCACACGTCGACGATGATCAAGGATGGAAGTACCGATGCGGCGCTCGATATCCACAATCCCTGCGGTAGTCCGGTGGATTTCAGGATGAAATTGGCCAGACCGATGGTCGGATCAAAAAAGAGATTAAATACAATGCCGACAGCGACAGGCGTCGCAACGAGCGGCAGAAGGAGAAGAAGCTTTGCCACACTCTTCCCGACAAATGCGCGATTGAGAATGATAGCGATGGCCACGCCAAGTACGCCTTCAATGACTACCGCAAAAAACGTAAATGCAAAAGTTCTGGCCAACGCATCAAGAAAGCGCGGTTCGGTCAGCACCCGTGCGTAGCTCCGGAACCCGACAAATGAAAGCGGAGCGCCAGAAGTGAGATTCCAGTTGGTGAAGCTCAAAAACAGGGTATATAGAACGGGAAAAACCATCAGCATGGCGACAAAGATGATCGCTGGTAGAGGAAACAATATCTTCAGATTCCGTTCTGTAAAACTTGACTGAATCATGGGGAGCCCTTGATATTAAAAAACCTGAACCGGATGAGAGCAAATTCAGATCATTCAGTCTTGTGACTGACGAATGACCTGAATTGCATTCAAACAATGACGAGATTTCTACAGGTATCAGAATGCTTTAGCGCACCGCCGAGCTATTGCTTGCCGTATTCACCGGTGTCTTGAAGCATTTCATTCACTTTGGCAACTTTTTCTTTTGCCATTTTTTCAAGGTTGGCCGATTCGCCCTTGGTATTGATCGACTCAATAACCAGTTCGCCGATCAGGTCACGCGCTTCCCCGACTGCACTCATGTAAGGACGATCAAGCGGGTTGCCGTTCTTGGCGGCATAGGCACGGGTTTCAACCAGACCAGGATTGACTTTAGCCAGGATTGCTTTGTCTTCCCAAACTGATGATCGCGCCATGGTGATGTTGGTGAGCATCCCTTTCGCCGCCAATTCCTTGCTGGTCGCCCATTCGAGGAACTTCAATGCCAGTTCTTTGTTCTTCGATTGTTTTGAAATCGCGATTCCCCATGACGTCACGATGAATGGCGAATTCATTTTCGGCCCTGCCGGGAAATTGGCGATCCCGACGTTCTCTGCCGCAACCTGAGTCTTGGCAGGATCGACGATCTGACCATAAAACACCGAGGCATCCGTCCACATGGCAACCTTGCCGGCCTGGAACAGCGGCATGATGTTTTCCCACGACATCGAAGTTACGCCCTTGGGACCGTAGTTGCCGAGCATCTTTCCGTAAAAACGGGTGGCCTCAACTGCCGGTTTTGAGTCAAATACCGCTACTCCATTGTCGAGGTAAAGCCCTCCATAGTTGTAGACGTAGCTGGACAACTGGGTTACAGCCGCAGCCCCCTTGCCTCGGGAAGCAAATCCGGCAAGGCTGTCCGAATTGATCTTCTTGGCAGCGGCTTCCAGTTCCGTAAAGTTCGCGGGAACCTTGATTCCAGCGTCCTTGAAAACGTCTTTCCGATAATAGAGAACCTGCCATTCGGTCACCAGTGGAACCAGGTAGGATTTTGGACCGAAGGACGCAACGCTCATGACGTTCTTCGGGTAATCGGAAAAGTCAAAACTGGAGAGCGGCTCGTACCAACCGTTCTTGTAGAACATTTTCCCTTCCTGAAGAGGGCGGGTCATGAAGACGTCAACGGAGGAAGACCTCGTTGCAAACTCGGTCGTCAGTTTTGTGGTGAGTTGCCCTTCCTGGAGACTCTCGGCATTGACCTTGATTCCGGTAGCGCTTTCAAATTCCGGGATCGCCGCCTTCAGAAGATCTCCGTAGGGATGATTGGCCAATAGGACGCGAATCTCTTTCGTCTGAGCCATCGCGTTTGTGGATAGACAGAGTGAAGACAGAACAGCAAGAGCGGTAACCTGTAGCTTTCTCATAATTCCTCCATAACTTATTACTCACCAGTCAGAAATAAAGGCTACAGATCGGGAACGAAGTGGAATCACGAGGAGTCCAATCGATCATGAAGAAAGATGGCCGTACGCATGACCGAAAAACCAAGGAAGCGCTGCGCCTGATGGCCGTGGCGCGGATTCGTGAAGGCGAAGAGGTGTCGGCGGTAATGGCCAGCCTGGGGTTGTGTCGCACGACGGCGTACAAATGGTTGGGCAAGGTCAGTGGTCGCGGTCGAGGATTGCACTGTTTAGCGGCTCGAAAAGGGACAGGGCGCAAGCCCAAACTGACGCGTACCCAAAAATCGCAAGTTTTCCGCTGGGTGAATGGCAAGAATCCGCTGCAGTATGGATTCGACTTCGCCTTATGGACGCGCGAGGCCGTGCGTGAGCTGATTGTTCGGAAATTCGACGTCAGCCTGAGTGTAACCTCGGTCGGCAGTCTGCTCGCTGAACTGGGCCTGACGCCTCAAAAGCCGCTACAACGCGCGTATCAGCGCGACCCGGAGGCTATCGAACGCTGGCAACGCGATACGTTTCCCGCTATCGCCAAGCAAGCCAAGGCCGATGGGGCAGAAATTTACTTCTGGGACGAGTCGGGCTTTCGCGCTGATGCGGTGCATGGCAAGACGTGGGCTGAACGCGGCAAGACGCCGGTGATCAATCGGCCGGGGCAACGCCAAAGCATCAGCGCCGCCTCCGCCATCAATGCCAAAGGGGCGTTCTGGTTCGCCACCTATGAAGGCGGGCTGACCGGTGAATTGTTTGTCGATCTGCTCAAGCACCTGATGTATCGCCGCAAGAAACCGTTGCATCTGGTCGTCGACGGCTTGCCAGCGCACAAGAAAGCCGTGGTCAACGAGTACATCACAAGCTTGGAGGGACGCCTGACCTTGCAGTTCCTCCCTGGCTACGCTCCTGACCTCAATCCTGACGAGTTGGTCTGGAGTCATGCCAAGCGAACGGGAGTGGCCAGAAAACCCCTCATGAAAGGCGAAAAACTGCAGGAGCGCGTGCATGAGCAGTTGCATAAAATCGGCGAAAACAAAAAGCTCGTTCGCTCATTCTTCAAGCACCCTTCTGTAGCCTATATTTCTGACTGCTGAGTAAGTACCGCAGGGACGGACTGGCCATCGATTAGGGCTTTGACCATCGCCCGACCAGCCTGTCCATGAATGTCCGAGACCAGCACATTGAG